>SOIK01000078.1 GCA_004377245.1 Sulfurovum sp.
ACCGCAGGCATACCAGGGATCGCCATCTCACCTTCATTCAATTTTTTAGCTACGATAACGCCATCGTTAGGTGCTTGGATTTTAAGATAATTATACTGATTCAGTACTTCTTCTTTTTTTGCCTCTGCTTGCTCCACTTGTTTTTGGGCTATCTCCACCATATCTTTAAGATTTTTTGCTGCAAGCTGAAGTGTCTCCAATTCATACTTTGAAACCATTTTTTTCTTATAGAGTCTTTCATGTCTTGCAAGATTCATAACTACATTGTTATATTGGTTTTTATTCATTTGAAGGGCTAATCTTGCTTGAGAGATACCAAGCTCAACCTGTCTCTCTGCAGATTCGATCTCTTTGGAATCGATCTCATAAAGCAACTGTCCTTTTTTAACAATATCACCTTCTGAGACAGCCATATTTTTCACATACCCCATATAACGACTCGTCATCATCTTTTGGTTGTCAGATACCACAGATCCACTTAGGTTGATCTCTACAGCATTTACAGCTGTTGCCATTACAACCATTGTTAATAATGCAATCATTCTTCTCATACATTTCCTCCTGCATTTAATATGCTATTCAATTCAAATATTTTTGTATTACGCTTATTTTTAACGGTCAACAGTTTAAGTAACATTTCAAGCTCTTTAGATTGTTTTATCAAAACATCAGAAATTGAAACAATTCCCTCTTTATAACGTGCACGATAATTCTCATACACTTTTTTAGCAAACCTTAACTGCTTTTTATAACTCTTTACATCAGCACTTTCACTTAAAATTTCAGTTTGTAGTTTCTTTACTTTTAAGGCAATACCACTTTTAGCTAGCGCTACTTGATCTTGCACTTTAAGATGATTTACTTTTGCTTTTTCCAAGTTAGCCGCATCTGTTCCACCACTAAACAAGTTCCATTTGACCTGGACCCCAACTGTATAGGCATCTTTGTTTGTAAATTCATTCCAGAGCTCATCATCGGCACTTCCATACTCGGCAAAGGCTCCAACAGTAGGAAGAAAATTTGATTTTTCAACATTGACCGCCATTTGTGTAATCTGTAATCCCAACTTCGCTTTTTGAATATCTATATTGTTTGCTTCAAGTTCAGAAGTAGATACACGAGGCATAGGTGCCATATCATTCACTTTTTTAATAGAACTCACTTCCCTGTTCAACAAAAAAGAGAGGAACTGATAGGCAAGATCTTTATTGAGTTTTGCCTGGTTATACATACTTTGTGCTTCTGCCTTACGTGCCTGCACCTCTAGTATATCTATGTTTTGTGCATAACCCTCTTTTTTCATTGTCCGTACAATGGACTCCAAACGTCTAATATTATGAATAATTTTAGAAAGATTTGAAATATAGTTTTCTACCAAAGAGATATCATAAAATGCTTTTTTGGTTTGAAAGATCTTCTCATTAAGGAGTTTCTGCGTATCATACTGACTCATACGATGCATAGACTTTGTAATATTCCCATATTCGGTAAGTTTACCGCCTGTATATAAAGGAAGCATATAAGAAATTTTTGTTTGGTAATGATTTCTAGCTTCTGGATAATTTAAACTACTAGGTGGCTTATTATACATATCATTACATGCTTGCATATCTCCACCTTGACAAGCTCCAAAATTATTCATAAATTCATCTGCACCAAAATCACCAAATGTAGCTTCACGGCTTTGAAGTTTAAACCCAAACACATTCCCCGCATCATTAGACCGCATACCCATAACAGTTGCATCTAACTTACCATAGTGATATCCTTTAGCAGCTTTCGCTTCATAGTGCTTCATCTGTTCATTGAAACGAGCTATTTTCAATTCTAAATTATCTTTCTTCACTATTTCTATAGCGTGATCAAGACTCAAATGCTTGACTCCCGCAAAAAGTGGCAATGCTATAAGCAGTAAAAGAAGGTATCTTTTGATAAACATGATAGTAAACTCCCAAATATAATAATTTATTATAGCACAAGATGTAGCACTACACTATGCTACAGTAGTATTATCGCGATTATAGCAAATTGAATTGGATTTAATGATTAAAAATGTGGATTTGTATCAATTATTTTGAATATTTAAAAGTGTATAAAAAGAAGCGGTAGCAAATACTACTACCACTTTCATAAAGCATTGAATTAAAGAGTTGCGTGACTTACGCTAATACATGCTTCTAATGCCGAGAGTTCTTCAAGCACTTTCTTAGAAACTTGTCCATCTACACGGACAACTGCCAACGCCTGTTGTTTAGTGTCTCTTCCTAATCTAAAGTCAGAAATATTTAATTCGTTACTGGCCATGATATGACCTACATCACCAATCACACCTGGCGTGTCTGTATTTCTAAAGAAGATCATCGTTCCTTTTGGCTCAACATCTAAGATATAGTCATCTATCTCAATAATGCGTTGAACTGTATCATCAAATACTGTACCTGCAATCCTAATAGTACTCTCTGCAGTAGTAAGTTTTATAGCAACTTTATTAGTAAAACCACTTGTGTTGGGTTTTACCTCTTTGTTAAGCTCTATATCACGTTCTTCGGCAACAAATTCTGCATTCACATAGTTTACTTGATCCCCTACAGACTCCATAAGTACACCTACAGTAGCAAACGTACCCATAGACTCAATGTAGTCAGCCACAGGCCCTTCTGCAGTTATTTTGATGGACTTCACAGCACTTTTAGTGACTTGTGCGGATAAATGCCCCATCTTTTGAATAAGTTCAAGGTATGGTCTTACAAAATCAGGTAATTCATGCTCTTTAATAGGCAAATTAAGAGCATTTGGATATGAAATTCCTTTTGCAGCTGCTATTGCATTTTCTGCTGCTTGAATCGCAATATTACGTTGTGACTCTTTAGTATTGGCACCAAGGTGTGGTGTGACTGTTACATTATCAAGGTCAAGTAGAGGATGATCTGTTGCTGGTTCTTTGTTAAATACATCGATACCTGCCATTGCGATCTTCTTAGACTTCAAACCTTCAAGAAGTGCATCTTCGTCATATAAACCACCTCTGGCACAGTTAATGAGTATGACACCATCTTTCATCTTAGCAATCTCTTCAGCCCCTATCATACCGATAGTCTCTTCAGTTTTTGGTGTGTGAATAGTGATAATATCACATGCTAAAATATCTTCAAAGTTTTTTGTATAAGCTACATCAAGATTAGTTGCTTTACTTGGATCGATATAAGGGTCATAAGCAAGTACATCCATCTCAAATGCTTTTGCTCTTTTTCCTACTCTTGAACCAATGTTACCAAAACCGATAACACCAAGCTTTTTATCTTTAAGCTCCGTACCATACCAGTCTTGTCTTCTCCATACACGGTCAAGCTTGAGGTTGTTGTGCGCATAAGGAAATTTTCTCACACATGAAAGCAAATGTGTCATAGTGAGTTCCACTGCTGCAATGGTGTTCGCTGTAGGCACGTTCATGATAACGATACCCTGTTTACTAGCACCGGGGATATCTACATTATCTACACCTACACCCGCACGTACTACAGCTGTGATTTTTTTAGCTGCAGCTAAAAATGCATCATCTACATCCGTAGAAGAACGTGTAATAGCCACATCTGCGAGAGGAATAATCTCAGCAATGAGCTTATCTTTAGGCTCATCTGCTGCATTTATAAGTTCTATTTCACTATCATTTGCAAGGATGTCCAATCCACTTTGGTGTATATGGTCACAAACAACAATCGTCTTTTTTGACATTTTATAACCCTTCTTTTTGTAAAAATTTAAATAAGTTGAAGAACACAAAATGCGACTAGTCGCATGAGCCCTCTGCTGAAGAGAACCCAGTGTTAGCAATCAAAAGTTAAAAAATGTGCTTTAATGCACATCTTTTAATTTTGACAATTTCGGGCTTTTGCTCGAAAACGTTCTGAAATGATTAATTATCTTTTAAATTTATCGCCAAATGCATCACCAAGAGTCATACTGTCATCTTGGTCTAAATTAAGTTGCTCCATCGCTTCTCTCTCTTCTTGACGCTCAAGTCTTTTTACAGAAACTCTGATTCTGTCAGTGTTAGCATCAATAAAGCTAATGACACCTTTGATCTCTTGACCTTTTTCGATCTCATCAAATTTAAGAGGGTGAAGATCTTCTGTTCTGATAAGTGCATCAACATTATCTTCAAGTGCAATAAATACACCAAAGTCTTTTTTATCTTTTACTGTACCAGTTACGATAGAACCATTTTTATGCGTCTCAGCAAATGCTTTTACAGGTGAAGCTTCAAGTGCTTTTTTACTCAATGAAATTTTTCCTGCATCTCTATCGATCTTGATGATCTTCACTTCAACTTCATCACCCACTTTGAGTTCAGATTTTGCATTTTTTGATTTATCCCAAGAGATCTCTTGATTGTGAAGAAGACCTTCTATAGAACCAACTCTTACAAATGCACCAAAATCAGTGATAGATGTTACTGTACCAGTTACAACATCATTGACTCTGTTTTGGGCTGTAAATGCATCCATTGGTTTAGGAAGAAGATTTTTAAGACTTACTCTAAGTCTTCTACCCTCTTTATCTACCTCAATGACTTCAACATTGATCTCTTGATTGTTTTCCAGGTAATCTTTAGGGTGTTTCACATTTTTATCCCAAGAGATTTCAGATACATGAAGGAATGCTTCAAGATCTTCACCAAGATCAACAAATACACCATACGGTTCAATGTTAGAAACTGTAGCAGTTACTGTATCGCCTACACCGATGATCGCATCGATATCAGCCCAAGGATCAGGGTTTGCATCTTTAATAGAAAGAGAAAGGTGTCTTTTCTTTTTATCATACTCTAAAGCAATAACATTTACTTCATCACCCTCTTGGAAATATTTAGATGGGTTCACTGGTCCTTTATGAGAGATCTGTGAATAGTGAACAAGACCGTCCATACCACCAACATCTACAAACATACCATAAGAAGTGATTTTCTTGATCGTACCAATTACCGGTTCTTTACTCTCAAGAAGTGCACCAACGATCTCGTCAGTTTTTGCTTTATCACGTTCGATGAGTTCTTTTCTTGAAACAACTACAGAACCTTTATCTTTATCTACTTTAACGATAACAGCTTTAACTTTTTTACCAATTGGATCTATTTTTGAAGAAAGGTAAGAGAGTGTACGTGGCATAAAGAATTCTAAACCGTCACAATCTACAACATATCCACCTTTGTTTTTCTTAGTAACAACACCTTCGATGATGTACTCTTGCTCTTCGTCATACTCAGCGATAAATTCGTTAAGTGCTACTCTACTAAGTGCTGCTGTATGAGAGATACGACCTCTACCCATAGTAACAACATCAATAGTGTCACCTACTTTAAAAGTAACATTCCCCTCTTCATCTTTGATCTCATCAAGAGAAAGGTTAGCATCTCTACCACCACCGATGTCAACTACTGCCAAATTATCTTTTTCATCTATTTTAACAATAGTACCTGTAACCAAATCGCTTCTTGACTCTGACTTTTTGAACGATTCCTCGAGCATCGCCTCAAAATCTACTTCTTCTATTTCGATATCTTCGAACTTCATACCTATCCTTATGTGTGCCTAATTTTGCGTTATTATACCCATATT
>SOIK01000070.1 GCA_004377245.1 Sulfurovum sp.
AAGATCTGTCATGTATAGTAGAATGATGACTGGGGATACGTCTATCTGAAGTGATAGTTTTGAGTATAGAAAGTAAAAAAAGAGTAACAGCTATGACTAAAAGTATAAAAAGCACTAAAACTTTTAGGCTTCTTTGATTTATGGCTTTATTGTTAATTTCTTTACTCATATATCCCTCATCTAGTATGCAATTTTATACAAATCTATCTATAAATTGGATAAAATACTTTTTAATATGGATATAAATTTGAATAAAGAGATAAAGTAATGATAGACAAACCCCTTTTATCTGCGGTCATGATACTTTTGACACTTTCGTTAGTGATGAGCTATTCACTCTCTACTTACACGGTGTTACACTTCCATTATGCTGATTTTCACTTCTTTATAAGACAAAGTATTGCTATTTTTCTTGGTTTTACGATGATGGTACTCTTGAGTAAAATGGATCCGGACAGATGGTTTGTCAGGGTAGGGTTGGCTCTTTTTATGCTTTTTTTTATTTTGATGATAGCGATGCAGTTCCTGCCACCTTCTTTAGTGAAAGCTGTTGGTGGTGCAAAAAGATGGATACACTTAGGTCCTATGTCCATCGCTCCTGTAGAGTTTTTTAAAGTAGGATTTGTTTTCTTTTTGGCATGGAGTTTTTCACGTAAACTCATAGACAAAACAAAGATGAGTTTCCTGGAAGAGATACGTGCATTCTCCCCTTATCTTATTGTTTTCTTTTTAGCAGTTTTTCTCATTGCTATTGTGCAAAAGGATCTAGGACAAGTAGTGGTACTTGGGGGGACACTGTTGGTTCTCTTTTTGTTTGCAGGTAGTTCTTTAAAGTTTTTCTTTACGCTTATCGGCGCAGCATTTATGGCTTTTATAGGACTCATCTTTATCGCACCGCACCGTTTGGCAAGAATTAAAAGTTGGTGGGGAACAGTACAGGACAATATACTCTCGGTACTTCCTTTTGAGTCGGTACAAAATCTTCGTATCGAAGCAGGAAAAGAGCCCTATCAGATATCAAACTCTCTTAATGCCATACATAATGGTGGTTTCTTTGGTGAGGGTTTAGGGAATGGACAGTTTAAACTGGGGTATCTCTCTGAGGTACATACAGACTTTATCCTTGCAGGTATTACTGAAGAGTTTGGTTTTTTAGGGCTTGGATTGGTTGCATTTACGATGTTGTTTATTGTCTATCGTATTTTTAAGATCGCATCAAAAGTGAAAAGTCCTGTCTATTATCTCTTCTCTATAGGTGTAGGGCTGCTTATTGCTTTTGCGTTTATACTTAACAGTTATGGTATCTCAGGTATCACCCCTATTAAAGGGATCGCAGTGCCATTTTTAAGTTATGGCGGATCGCATATATTGGCGTCTTGTATCGCTATAGGTATGGTGTTGATGCTTTCGAAAAAAGTGCCAAGAAACAGTGAAGGACACATATTATGAGTCCTTTCTCGCCAAGGGCGAAGCTTTTACGAGAAATCATTTAGTGATTTCCTGCATCAGCCTGTTGGGCTAGAAGTGACTGAAGATTGTATGGACTTTGTTCATATAATCTGAGAAATGAATGATAAAGGAAGATCTTATGAGTATTATTATGACGGGTGGGGGTACGGGTGGACACCTTGCCATCATCAAAGCAGTAAAAGAACATCTTAAAGAGGTAGAATTGGTTTATATCGGTTCTACACAAGGGCAAG
>SOIK01000076.1 GCA_004377245.1 Sulfurovum sp.
TATGACAGAAAAACAGATACCATTACCCATACCACTTTTAAACATCTTTTAGACTTTGTACCTAAAGAGTGTGATGTATTTCTCAATGATACCCGTGTTATCAAAGCACGTATCTTTGGAGAAAAAGCTAGTGGCGGTAAAGTGGAATTACTCTTTAATAAGCCATTAGACTCACATCATTATCTTGTACTTATTCGTGGTAAAGTGAAAGTAGGTACAAAACTTTTCTTTGATGACTCTCTCATCGCAACCGTAACAGACCTCAACGAAGATGGTTCACGTGTTGTTACCTTCACCCATAAAGATAAAGAGATACGTTTTGAAGACTTGGTACTTGTCCTAGATAACATTGGACACATCCCTCTACCCCCATATATGCAAAGAGAAGACAACAAAGAGGATGAGACAGATTATCAAACCCTTTTTGCCAAAAAGGCAGGTGCCGTTGCTGCACCTACAGCATCCCTTCATTTTACACCTGAACTCTTTGCAGCACTGGAAGCAAGACATCAAACACATAAAGTGACCCTACATGTAGGAGCAGGAACATTTAAACCTGTAGAGGTTGAAGAGATATTGGATCATCCTATGCATTCAGAGTATTTTCACATCTCCAAAGAAGCAGCTAAAGTCCTCGATAGCCAAACACCTCTCTTAGCCATAGGGACAACGGTTACAAGAACCCTGGAGTACTATGTAAGAACCGGGAAAATGGAAGGGGAGTGTGACCTCTTTTTAAACCCTCATAACCCACCTCAAAGAGTCACACATCTACTCACTAATTTTCATTTGCCCAAAAGTACACTTATTATGCTGGTAAGCGCTTTCATAGGAAGGGAAAAAACGTTACAATTATATAAAGAGGCAATAGAAAAAAAGTATCGATTCTTCTCTTATGGGGATGCAATGTTAATACTTTAAACACTTAAAAGGAGCTAGAAATGAAAACTGTTTTATCCTTACTTTTAGCCCTACTTCTAAGCATGATCTTTTTTACAGGATGTGCTCAAAAAAAACCTTATCACTATCCAAACTATGACATTATCAAACCTGAAACCACTTGTAAACCTAACCGAAACAATATTCAAGAACTACTCATTTCTTATTTGGGAAAACCATACGTTTGGGCAGAAGAGGGGCCTTATGCCTTTGATTGTTCCGGACTCACCTATAATATCTATGGTTCCATGGGTATAGAGATACCTCGTGTTGCAAGAGAACAGGCAAAAATGGGTAAACGTGTTGCCTTTACAAATCTACACTATGGTGACCTTATTTTCTTTGGATCTACCAATAAAAGAAGCAAATATATCAACCATGTAGGGATCTACCTTGGTGATGGATGGTTCGCACATGCAAGCAGTGAAAACAGAAAAGTAGTGGTTAGTCATTTTGAGAAAGAGCCACGTTATCTTAAACGTATGAAACTCTGTAGACGTTACTTGAGTAAAAATGAACGGGCACGCTATATGACCTGTGATGCACCACTTAAAAAAATGAAAATTACAAGTAACCGATACACAACACCATGGCAAACGGGGATGAACTTGCCTAGAAAAGCAGTGCCGTAATATGTTCCCTTTTAGGCAATTTTAAAGGCATTCATCTATAATAAGTTTATGACAAGAATTACAAGCGTTAAAATGCAGTGCAACAAATCACTAAATGATTTGTGTAAAATTCAGTACAGTGAGGCACT
>SOIK01000008.1 GCA_004377245.1 Sulfurovum sp.
TGAAGCAACATATCTGTCAAATGCTGAAGCAATTTTTGCATTTTTAACTGTTTCATGCCCCTCCGCATCACCATCTTCTACAGTTAAAACAATATCATCAGCACCTTTCACCAAAGCACCTCTTACAAGCATATACATAGAGTCATCTGCCATTGGTCTGTGACCTGGTGTGATGAAGTATGGTGCTACAGTTGATGTAGAAATGTCAATATCATATGCACCATTTGGCTTAATAGTGATCTTTTTAGTAAGTGTTACAGAAGAGAGTTTTTGTGTTAATGTAACTGTCTGAGCATCAGAACTTACATTAACTGTTTTGCTTCCACTGTTTGTATAAGGTGTCTTAAACGCTTCATCATTCAATCTTACATCAGAAAATCTTACTTCCAAAGGCTTTACTTCATTTGCACCTAGTATTTGAAGGTTTTTTCCCTCATCATCTCTATACTTTGCTTCCAAAAGTTCGAACTTAGCGATACGACCAAGCTCATCGATACTCATTTTGAATGTATCAGATGTCACCACAGCAAGAACTGTTGCACTTGATGTAACTACAGGTGCATTGGAGGCTTGTTGTGTTGTTGTGGGTGCCACACTACTACTTGGCGAGGATGTAGTGGCTGCAGGTGTTTGATGTGTAGTATTAGTACTTGCTGTTTGTTCTGCATTTTGTACTGCTTGTTGTGGGGGGAAAAGATAACTGTAGCCTACAAATACAAAGAAAGAGAGCACTAGTGCGAGAATAAGTCGTTTGTTTAAATCTTGTTGTTCCAAAATTATACCTTTATTATATATCGGTGATAGTATAGTGTTATATGTGTTAAATTTGTTTTAATGCAGCACACTTTTTAAGTGCATGAAGATATGATTTACGAACCTCTAAAAAACTTTCGGTTAAAAGAGCTGGTTTTGCAACCAAGACATAAGACCCTTCTGATAAAAGGTCAATATTTTCGATGAAATGTGCTCTAAGCAAACGCTTTGCTCTATTTCGATGAACTGCATTTCCTATTTTTTTACTGGCTACAAAACCTACTTTGTACTCTGGGCTCTTTTTATAGAAAAGTACAAAATAAGGCGTATGCCACGTTTTAGAGGAGCGATGATACACTCCGTTGAACTCTTTACTAGTTTTGATCCTAGTAAAATGTTTTATACAACTGATGGTTTTATACCACTAGTCTTTTATACTGCTAATCTTTTTCTACCTTTAGCTCTTCTTGCAGAGATCACTTTTCTACCATTTTTAGTTTTCATTCTAGTTCTAAATCCGTGTGTTCTTTTTCTTGGTGTATTATGGGGCTGGTATGTTCTTTTCATTCTGAGTTATCCTTAATCTGTTTTACCTACATGCTTGCAAGGTATTATTTGGACGCGATTTTACCTTAATATGGCTTAAACCATACTAATGAAGCGTTCTAAAAACAATCTCTCCCTGTTTTTTATCTTGTTTCGCTTTTATGTATGTTTCAATAAGTTTAAAAATCACATATTTTATATCATGTGCTGTTGTTCTTACTTCCAGTTCTGTACAATAGATATCTTCACTTTTATGTGATATCATATTACGAACCACTCTCTCTGCAAAATGATATCCTCCATCTATTTTAGTATCTTGACAAATAATGGCATACAAAGACGCTTCTTCATCAATCTCAAACAATATATCAGTATTACGTTTCTCTTTTG
>SOIK01000140.1 GCA_004377245.1 Sulfurovum sp.
TAGTCATATGCCCCACTTCTGAGTTCCCCATCTGCCCTTCAGGTAACCCAACACTAAGTCCATGGGTAGAGATAAGTGCTCTTGGAGTATTCTCAAAGAGTTTGTCATACGTTGGTTTTGTCGCATCTTTAAAAGCATTACATATACTATCTGGTTTATATCCTATACCATCTGTGATAATTAAAACTGTTTTTTGAATACTCATTATTATCCTTATTGTTTTCGTCATTCTGAAAGCCCGTAGGAAATGCCCTTGGGGTACAAGTTAAGAATGATGTGAAAGTCTTATATTTTATTGAAATAATAGTAAAATAAACTTTCTTAATTCTTTAATGGAAGTCAAACAATGTTATATGAACTCTCTCAACTCTTAGATATCAACCTTTTTGGATACATCTCTGTACGTGCAGGATTTGCATTTTTTATTGCATTTACACTCACTCTATTCATCATGCCAAAATATTTAGCGTGGTCTATCTCTAAAAAAGCCAATCAACCCATCAGTAAATATGTTTCTGCACATGAAGGGAAAAGACACACACCTACGATGGGAGGAGCCATCTTTCTTGGTGGTACACTCATCGCTGCACTGCTGACAGTGGATCTAAGCAATCTTTATATTTGGGGTGGGCTTATTACACTTATTGGATTTGGACTCGTTGGATTTAAAGATGACTTAGGCAAGATCCTCTCAGGTGATAACCTGGAAGGGCTCACACCTCGAGGAAAAATGGGACTTCAAGTCCTCGCAGCTGCTTTAGCTACTGGCTTGCTGCTTTATGCGGGATTCCCCACAGAGTTTTATGTACCTTTTCTTAAAACACCTCTTTTTGATTTGGGTTATTTTGCCATCCCCTTTTGGATTTTGGTTTTTTTAGCTACCACAAATGCTGTCAATCTTACAGATGGTCTTGATGGGCTTGCAACCGTCCCTTCTATTATTGCACTTGTCACTCTTGGACTTATCATCTATGTTACTGGACATGCTATCTTTAGTCAATATCTGCTTGTTCCAAATATTAAAGGTGTGGGTGAAGTCATGATTTTAGCTACTGCTCTAGCAGGCGGACTTTTAGGCTTCCTCTGGTACAACTGTTACCCTGCTGAGATATTTATGGGAGATACAGGCAGTCTTGCCATTGGTGGTTTTTTAGCCT
Organism: Sulfurovum sp.; assembly: GCA_004377245.1. Lineage (GTDB taxonomy): Bacteria > Campylobacterota > Campylobacteria > Campylobacterales > Sulfurovaceae > Sulfurovum. The sequence continues at coordinate 1,158 of SOIK01000140.1, forward strand.
ATCTTGCGATACTTGGAAAAAGTGAAGTACTCCTTATGCTTATAGGACTCATTTTTGTCATAGAAACTGTTTCCGTTATCTTACAAGTAGGAAGCTATAAACTTCGTGGAGAACGCATCTTCCTTATGGCACCCATACATCATCACTTTGAACTCAAGAAATGGGCAGAAAACAAGATCATCGTTCGTTTTTGGATGATCTCTTTTATCGCAAACATTCTTGCGTTGATCTCGTTTAAATTTAGATAGGCTTCGACAAGCTCAGCCAACGAAAATCGCTCCCTGAGCTTGTCGAAGGGAAAAGGAAAAACAAATGATCAAACCAACACTTTTTGGATACGGACTCACCACTAAAGCCATCGCTAAAAAACTAGGTGGAGGCTGTACTTTTTTTGATGACAATGTGAAAGAAGCTTACACAGATGAGGAAGGAAACCATATCCTGCCTTCACACCTTTTTGACCCAGAGGAAAGTGGATTAGAAGTCACAACACCAAGCCTAAAACCAAACCATCCTCTCATCAAAAGTGCGA
>SOIK01000162.1 GCA_004377245.1 Sulfurovum sp.
AGGCAAGAGAGCTTAAAGAGCATTCGGTGAATTATGGTTATAAGAGTGATGCAGCGTTAAAGTTCTCTTATCTGGTATTTTTAGCTGGATATGAAGTCTTTAGGGCAGTGAGTATCCTTGCCGTAGCCTATAGCGACTTGAGTGTTGGTTTAATGCTTGCTGTCTTCTCTTACCTTTGGGTGATGGTCAATCCTACGCATGATATCATCAATTTTCAGTACGTGCTTGCTACAGCCAAAGCAGCGTGTAAACGCATTAACAGCATCTACGATATGGAACAAGAGCCTTTAGTTGAGCAAACAGCTAATCCATTTGAAACTTCAAAAGCGATAGATATAAAAGTCACCAACCTCTCTTTCAGTTACCTTGAGAATAAACCAATATTAGAAAATATTAATATGCAGATAGACAGAGGCTGTAAAGTAGCTGTAGTCGGAGCCAGCGGGAGTGGAAAGACTACTTTGGCAAATATTCTTGTAGGCTTTTATCCTTTTGATGAAGGGGAGATACTTTATGACGGTGTGTCAAACAAAGCATTGAAACTCTCAACGATCAGAGAAAATATTCATCTCATATTGCAACATCCTAAACTCTTTAATGATACAATGCGTTTTAATCTAACGCTTGGCAAAGAGTATAGTGATGAAATGGTGCAAAATGCATTACAGATCGCACAACTGAGTGATGTCATAGAGCGTTTAGAGTTAGGTCTTGATACCCTTGTCGGAAAAGATGGTATCAAATTGAGTGGAGGACAGCGGCAAAGAGTAGCTATAGCAAGGATGGTACTTTCTAACCCGAAGGTAGTCATCTTTGATGAGTCTACTTCGGCATTGGATGTTCATACAGAAGCAAAACTTTTTGAAGCACTTCAGAGCTTCTTAAAAGACAAAACAGTCATCACCATCGCACATAGGCTTAGTACGATCAAGAGTGCTGAGTTCATCTATGTGTTAGAAGATGGTAAAGTTGTTGATAGTGGAACTCCACAGGAGTTATTAACTAAAGATGAGAGTTATTTTAGTAGCATGATTTAAAGGGAAGCATTGGATATTTTTCAAGCGATAATCATTGGTATTATCGAAGGTTTTACAGAGTTTTTACCTATCTCCTCTACAGGGCATATGATCGTTGCCAGTGAATTTTTAGGTGTCTCACAAAATAATCTGACTAAAGCCTATGAAGTCATTATCCAATTTGCTGCTATTATGGCAGTGATGCTCATATACAAAGATAAAATGAGTTTTAAAAAAGTTGTCTTATGGCAAAAACTTATTTTAGCCTTTCTTCCTCTTGCAATTGTAGGTTTCATCTTCAAAGAGCAAATTAAAACACTTTTTAACGTGCAGACGGTGGCATGGATGTTTATCATTGGTGGGTTTGTCTTTCTTGTTGTGGAGCATTTCTATAAAGAAAAAGAGTATCATGTCTCAGATGTTGAAGAGGTGAGTTTCATTCAAGCACTGTGGATAGGCTTTGCACAGATATTTTCACTTATTCCCGGTACAAGCAGATCAGGGGCAACTATTATCGGGGGACTGTTAACGGGACTTGACAGAAAAACATCCATGGAGTTTTCATTTTTGCTTGCGATACCTGTGATGGCAGCAGTAACCGGGTATGATTTGCTTAAACACTATCAAGAATTTGCAGATGCAAATTGGGGAGCAT
>SOIK01000084.1 GCA_004377245.1 Sulfurovum sp.
TTGAGTACATCTTTCATAGATTTCTTCCAAGCTTTGGCTACTTTTTTAGCTTTAGGCGTACCAAGAAGTGACATATAAAATCCTGTACGACATCCCATAGGAGAGATATCGATGATCTCTACTTTTTTACTGTTGAGATGATCTCTCATAAATCCTGCAAAGAGATGCTCAAATGTATGAATGCCTTTTTCTGATAATATCTCTTTATTTGGCACACAAAAACGAAGATCAAATACTGTGATATCATCTCCACTAGGTGAACTCATAGTCTTCGCAACTCTCACCGCCGGAGCTATCATCTTTGTATGGTCTACTGTAAAACTGTCTAATAATGGCATAATAATTTCCTTGATAATATATTTTTGATTATAGCGTTTTTCATTCGTAATATATATATTTTTTAAGAATTTAAAGATTTCTTTTGAATTTGTAGTAGATTTGGCTTAATGGAAGTTGTGGAGAGAAGGAGCTTACTGATAGTAAGTGACTGAACGGAACAGCTTCCATTCAGTCAAAGATGCTGCAAAAGCAGAAGAAAGATTAAATTCTTGCTTCTTCACGGCGTTGTAGCATCTCCCAATTCTTATCAATATCACCTTGAATCTGCTCAATCACATGCTTATTCTCAGGCTTGAACAAGTGTTTATAACGCCCTTGAGCACCAAGATAATCTTCAACAGGAAGAACATTCTTTGGTCTATAAAGAATATTCAGTTCATGCCCATCAAGGATCTCATAGATCGGGAACATCAATGACTCTGTTGCCAAGTCAGTTAAGAGGATAGTATCTTTTGGATCAAATCTCCACTCTGTTGTACATGGTGAAACTGTGTTGATAAAACATGGACCTTCTATCTCTAATGCTTTTTGGAAACCTTTAGCCATAGACTTCCATTTGTTTGGAGCCAGTTGTGCAACATAAGGTGCACCATGTGCAGCCATGATAGCAACGATATCTTTTTTCTTCTCTTTCTTACCATAAGAGTGAGATCCCGCTTGTGCTGTAGAAGTCGTAGCTCCTATAGGTGTTGCTGATGATCTTTGTCCACCTGTATTTGCATAGTTTTCGTTATCTAGACAAATGTATGTGAAGTCATGACCTCTTTCCATAGCACCTGAGAGCCATTGGAAACCGATATCATATGTTGAACCATCCCCACCAAATGCAACAAATTTCACCGGAGCATCATTGTCAGGCAGTGTACCTTTTCTCTTTCGTACTTTGTGCATTGCTTCTGCACCTGTTACTGCCGTAGCAGCATTTTCAAAACCGATATGGATCCAAGATGTATCCCATGATGTAAATGGATATACTGCTGTAGATACCTCAAGACAACCCGTGTTTGCAGAGATGACAAGATTGTCATCCGTACAGTTCATAAGTTCTCTAACGATCATAGAGTGAGCACAGCCAGGACAGAGAGTATGTGCACCCTCAAATCTGTCATTATTTGTTGAAAATTCTTTTAAGTTTTTTATTGATGTAATTGCCATCTATTAACCCCTTTTTGTCTGAAAGAATCCAAGGTATGGACCTCTGAGTCCAGAGAACTGTTGGATATCTGTTGTAATGTGACCAGCATCAGCATGTGCTTGCTGCTCTTTAAAGATTCTTTTTGCTTCTTCGATAGAGAAGTCACGTCCACCAAGACCGTAGATAAAGTTTGTTACCAATGGTCTGCTAGCTGTAGTATAAAGTGCAGCCGATACTTCGTTAAAGAATGCACCCATTGCTCCAGCTGGCGACGATCTGTCAAGAACAGAGACACATTTTACATTCTTAAGTGCTTCTCTAACCTGGTCAAAAGGGAAAGGCCTGAAACATCTAATAGCCACAATACCTGCTTTTATACCCTCCGACTTAAGCTCTTCAGCAGCAATTCTTGCAGTTTCAACTGTTGTTCCAAGTGCTACAATAGCTACATCAGCATCTTCCATATTGTATGACTCTACTCTTTTATACTCTCTACCTGTAAGCTTTTCAAATTCAGCATAAACTTCATCAATTACCGGACGAGAATCCATGATTGCTTTATGCTGTTTAATTTTATGTTCAAAGTGCCAATCAGATTCTGTTTGTGCACCATAAGTAACTGGGCGTGAGAAGTCAAGCATATCATCTACAGGCACAATCTTACCAACAAATTTAGCAGCTGCTTCATCTGTTAAAGGGTAGGTATTTTGTGCTGTATGTGAAGTGGTAAAGCCATCTTGATGAACCATAACAGGAAGTCTTACAGAGTGATTTTCACCGATCTTAAATGCACAAAGTGTAAGGTCATACGCCTCTTGAGCATTAAATGCATCCATCTGAATCCAACCGGAGTCACGTCCCAAATACATATCACTATGATCACCACTAACATTAAGCGGAGAAGCCAATGCTCTGTTTACTACATTTAATACAATAGGAAGTCTCATACCAGATGCCTGATAAAGAACCTCTGCCATAAGTGCAAAACCTTGAGAAGAAGTTGCTGTTGCAACACGCCCACCAGCAGCAGATGCACCGATACAGCCTGACATAGCAGCATGCTCAGACTCAACCATAATAAACTCGCCATCGATGTAACCATTTGCCACATATGAACCATAGTTTTCAACGATAGGTGTAGAAGGCGTAATAGGATACGCAGCAACAACATCAACATCAGCTTGTCTTAAAGCTTGCGATGCAGCGTAGTTACCATCCCAAACTTCTCTTTCATTTAAATCAAATTTTTCTGCCATAATAGTCCTTTAATTCTTCTCTTCTTTTTTCTTTTTTTCTGGCCACTGAGACAATGCTTCACCTAGCTCTCGTTGCTCTGCGAACATTAAAAGTGATTTCGGATTTGTAGGACACACCTCTACACATACCCCACATCCTTTACAGTGATCATAGTCAATACCCAACATCTGTTTGTCTCTTGAAATAATAGAGCTATCAGGACACCATACCCAACAGTTTTGACAATCGATACATACATCAATATTAAATACAGGTTTGTCAACTCTCCAAGATGCAACAGTTGCCGTATATGAGTTGTACCCAGAGTATGTTCTCTCTTCTGCTTTTAAGTTAACAATGTTGGTTGCATCGCCATCAAATGAATGAAGAATACTTCCTTGTGTAATCTCATGCCAGCCAAGTAAATCAAAGCCAGCTTCAAGTTGGCTCAAGCCTCTATTATCATTCGCACGTAATTTTAAATCTTGCATTCTTGTTCCTCTCTACTTAACTTCGTTGTACGCTCTGTTAATTGCGTCCATATTTGCATCAATAATTTTTTGTGGAAACTTTGAAAGCACTCTTTTCATATTTTCTAAGAAATAATCAAGTTCAAACATGCCTGAGATTTTAACAAGTGCTCCAAGCATCGGTGCATTTGGCATTGATCTACCAATTGTATCTAAAGAGATCTGAACACAGTCTAAAATATATACTCTCTCTTCTTTTCCTTCAAGTTCCGGAATACCGGCGATAAGCTCTTCTTTACTAAGGTGCGTAGTAATAATATACTTTGTCTTCTCATCCTCATTCACTGTAATATTATCTGTAAATGCCAATGCAGGATCGATAACCAAAACATAATCAGGGTTCATGAATTTTGCATGATTAAGAATAGGTTTATCATCAATTCTATTGTATGCTCTAAGTGCAGCCCCTCTTTTTGCAGAACCATATAGTGCAAAGGCTTGTACTTCTTTACCTGTTGTCGCAACAACATCCCCTAAACCCTTAGCACCAGATACTGCACCTTGACCAGCACGGCTGTGCCATCTAATCTCTGTCATGTTTTCTCCTATCAATATATAGTAATATTTTCACTATTGTAATGCTAGCACTCTTAAAGGGTGCTTGAAATTACAATATTTTTAAGTCTATGCTATTTGTTTGCTATGAATCCAACTGCTTCAAGTGCATTTTGATAGATATTATCACTACATTTTGATAATGTTTCTATATTCCCATACCCACATGTAACACCGACACTACCGACATTTGCATGCTTTGCAGAGAGCATGTCCATACAAGTATCTCCTATCATCCAAACTTCGGCTGTAACAGTTGGTAACTTTGAGAGTGCTTTTTGTATGGGTTCAGGGTGTGGCTTAGGATATTCTACATCTTCTCTACCTATAAGCACCTCAAAATATGCCATTAAGCCCATATGTTCCAATAGTTCTATAGAATATTTAGCTGTTTTTGTAGTCACAACACCTAATACTGCATGCTTACTAGCTAACTCTACTGCTTCTCTTGCTTCTGGTAAAAGTACAGTTTTTGCACAACTTATCTTTCTATAGTGTTGCTTATACGCAGCTACATAGTCCCATACTCTATCCTCTTGTACACCAAGTGTTTCGAACATAACATCCAGAGGATGTCCTATCTCTACTTTGATCAACGCATCAGCCGGTACTTCTTCTTCAAATGTTTTAAAAGCAATAGCAAAGCTTTCAAGTATAGCCTCAGTCGAGTCTATGAGTGTTCCGTCTAAATCAAATAGTATTATCATTTTTTCTTCTTTATCTTTTATTTAGTAATTTCGGTGCCGACGCCAACAACTTCTGTGTGTATTCATGCTGTGGGTTTTCCATCACATTCACCACAGAACCATGTTCAACTATTTTTCCATCTTTCATCACAGCTACCTCATCAGCGATAATAGGGACAATAGATAGATCATGAGTGATAAACAGATAGGATACTCCCGACTCCTGTTGTAGTTTTTTAAGTAGTTTAAGTACTTGCGAACGCACAGTGACATCAAGTGCCGAGGTAGGCTCATCACAGATGATAAGTTCAGGCTCTACAGCTAATGCCCGTGCAATTCCTATTCGCTGTCGTTGTCCTCCTGAAAACTCGTGTGGGTAACGATGGGCATGTTCTGCTTCCAAATCAACTTTTAAGAGAAGTTCTCTTATGTGTTCATCTTGTGAAACTCTATCTTTTGAACCCACACCCAAACTAACCATACCCTCACGGATAATATCACCTATGGTCATACGAGGGTTTAGTGCAGAGAATGGATCTTGGAAAATAACTTGTATCTTACGACGATAGGGTTTTAATTCTGTCCCACTTAACCTACCAAGGTTTTGGTTCTCAAATTTTACTGTTCCATCCGTGACAGGTACTAAAGAGAGTATCGCTTGACCGATGGTACTCTTTCCACTCCCAGACTCGCCAACTAAAGCCAAAGTTTTTCCTCTAGGAATAGAGAATGTAACACCATCAACAGCTTTCACATAACCAACAGTTCGTTGAAAAAAACCTTTTTTGATAGGAAAATAGACTTTTAGATCCTCTACTTCAAGTAGTCTATCTGGCTCTTTCCCTGTCTCTCTATCTTCTTTTGTCCCCATAGCATCTCTTAGTAGGCTTTTGGTGTATGGGTGTTGAGGATCATTAAAAAACGTTTTACAATCCGCCTGTTCCAAAATCTCTCCATGGCGCATCACAGCCACTCTATCTGCCATCTGGGCAACTACAGCCATATCATGGGTAATAAAAAG
>SOIK01000216.1 GCA_004377245.1 Sulfurovum sp.
AAAATACCAGCAGTGTAAATGATGAAGCCCAAGCTTTTATCATCGCTCTAGGTGGGAAAGAGAATATAGTAGATACCGATGCATGTATCACAAGACTTCGTATGTCTGTACATGACAGTAGTGCATTAAAAGATGAGAATTTTACTGTATTGGGTGCAAAAGGGGTGATCCGTCCAGATAAAAAATCCATTCAAATTGTACTTGGAACCAAGGCGGAGAAGGTTGCCGAGGAGATTAAGCATGCATTACATAAAAATCTCTAAATCCAAATCTCATTAGTCATATATTAACCAATTATTGCTATACTCTATGCTTAAATATATTTTTTAAAAGGGCAGTATTTATGCGAAAAATTTTATTGCTTTTATTCTTTTTTCTACTGAACGGATGTTCTTTAAACAGCCTATTTTTAGCCGATGAAGTAGATAAAGTATACGTAGTGAAGCACTCTCCTTACGTCAAGCACCATAGAGCTTACTTTACAAGAACAAACCTCAAACCTATGCAAAATGGTAAAAAATACCTTTATCTTTATCATGCCGAAGAGAAAGATCTGGCGATACTTCTCCATCGTAAGGATCAATACCGACTATACAGTCTCTCACATCCTGATAAAAAAGAAATCATTTTTAATGTAAGCCCTAAAACAAGATACTACACTGTCTTAAAAAGTTTGAAACGTCAAGGTTATCGTCTTACTTCCCCTACCAAAATGGGTTACGTCTCCCGTGTTGCTTTACGACGATACAAAGGAATCAAGACACTTTTGGTGGAAGTGGAAGACTACAGTCGTCTCAAAGAGATCTATGAAAAAGCCATTAGAACATACGATGCCAAAGCGATAAGATCCATTAAGACAATATTGCCAAAACCTTTGATATACCCTTATTATGAACGCTACCATAAACGTGCAAAAACACAAAAACAATTGGAACAACTGCAAATCATAGCAACAAAACTACAATTGAACTCTGCTGGAGCAGTAGCACAAACTAGAAAGAAAGATTCAAAAAAAGCACTAGAAGAAGAAAAAGTACTAGAAGAAATGAAGGTTGTCGAAGTTATTGAGAAGCCCAGAGAAGTAACTAAACCCTATTATTATTATTTGAAAAGAGCATCATATGATGAGTTAAATACCTATCTTTCCAGGGGTGGGGCTAGAGACCATCTTACCTATAACCAATACAATAAGCTAAAAGCAAGACTAAAAGAAGAGAAACTTTTACAAGACGGATCTCTAGAAGAGTTGATCGCTGCATACAAAAAGAATAAAGATCCTCGATATAAAACAAGAATCTTACTACTTATGAAGAAGGTACAAGAGAGTAAATGATTTAGCTATGCAATAATTTTGGAAAGATTTAATACTATTGTTGTACCTTGATTCTCTTCACTTTTTATTTTTATAGGTACACGCAATTCATCACAAAGTTTTTTAACAATATGTAATCCTATACCTATCCCTCTATCTTGTTCTTTATAATATCTATCAAATACCTTTGAAGGGTTTTTAATCCCTTTCCCTGTATCACTAATAGACAAATAGTGACCTTTTAATGTAATAAAAACTCTACCACTAGCAATATTATATTTACCTGCATTACTCAATAGATTATCAAGAATACGAGTGAATGCATCTTTATTGGTTTCAAGTACTATTTTATCTAAAGAGATACTGTAAACAATATCAGGGTAAAGGATCTTAAAATAATTTACACGATTTTCTACCAATTCCTTTAAGCTGAATGATTCAGACTGAGTAGGAATACCTTTTAGAAATATCTGTAAATTATTTTGTAGAGACAAAATAGTTTCAATATTGTTTTCAAGTCTTTGAATTTTTTGATTCTCTCCTATCTCTCGCTTAAAAAGCTTTAAGTTAATAAGCATAGAACTGATAGGAGTGTTAAAATCATGTAAAATATCTTTCACAAGCTCTTCATTCAGACGAAGTGCTTTTCGAAGGGGCATAAGGGCATAGATAGAAAAAAGAAAAGAGACCAAAGCAGCAAAAATAGAGTAGAACAAAAACTTACGATAAGTCACCTCTTCTAACTTTTTAACCCTAGGAAGATAACTTGCTTTGGGATAGACCACTTTCATCAGATATTTATCAGCAGTCGGCACTTTAAAATAGCTATAAAAATCGCCATTTTTATAAAGTATATTTTCTTCTTTATCTTCAGCCTTCTCAACAAAGTCTGTCTTTAATCCCTCACACTGTATAGTATAAGCACAGAGCTTCATCTCTATCTGTATCTTCTCCTCTATTTCAGCTTTTTTCTCTTGAAATTCATGCCAAAAATTAATCGCTAGCAACACCTCTAAAAGTATTAAAAAAATCAAAAAACTTTTAAGAAGCGACTCTACCTCATATGTTTTCAATCATATACCCTTGTCCTCTTATATTTTTTATCTCAATACCTAGTTTGTTTTTTAGCTTAGCAAGATTTACACGCAAAGCATTGGCACTAGGCTGTTCTAAAAAATCCATCAATGTATAGCTATCAACGATCTTATTTTGTTGCACCATAAGTTCATGAAAAATATTTTGCTGCACCTCTCCCAAGCCTATGGTTTGTCCATCTTTTTGTAATGTTCTTGTTATTGGATTATAACATATATCGTTAAGGTAGAGTAGCGTATCATCTTCTTCCTGATATTTGCTTTTAATACGTATCACGAGTTCTTCAGGGTTGAAAGGCTTTTTGATGTAATCCTCAGCACCTATCTCAAACCCTTTTGAGATAGAAGTGATATCCGTAAGTGCAGTAATGTAGATGGCAGGAGTCTCATCTCCTGCTTCTTTAAGCGAAGCAAGAACATCAAAACCATTCACTTCAGGCACATTGACATCTAAAATATAGAGGTCATACTTTTTCTTAAAAGTCAGGTCAAAGACCTCTGGACCACGATGTGCCACATCAACACAATAGCCCTCAAGTTCTAAAAACTCTCTAAGGCTGTCACATAGGATCTGGTCATCTTCAAGTAGTAGTATTTTCATACTGCAGTATACAAAGGAAAGGTTAACAGAGTGTTACTTCTTTTTAGGCGACTTCAAAATGATGAAGAATACAACCAAGATCACTGCATACGCTACATAATAATAGATATTGTCACTCTCTGGCATTAGCTTACCTCCATAACGATATCACCGCTTTTGACGATGTTTAAATGTTTTTCAATATTTTTTACGTCACTCTCATCACTGATCACAATTGGAGTGATGATATCTTTAGCATGCTCTCTCAAGTAGGTTAGGTCGGCTTCGATAATGGCATCACCACAAACCACCTCATCCCCCTCATTTGCGATACGCTTAAAACCTTTCCCTTTTAACTCTACGGTGTCTAAACCAATGTGTACCATCACCTCTAGATCTTTGTCAGATCTGATACTGTAGGCATGGTTGGTAGAGAATATTTTAGTGATTATACCATCGATAGGAGCAGTAAACGTATTCGACATAGGAATGATCGCCACACCATCCCCTGCAAGTTTTTGCGAGAATACCTCATCATCTACACTTTCAAGTGCCACGACCTGACCATCTGCCGGTGCTTTGACCTCTCTTACTTTTCTTTTTAAAAATCCGAACATTTATTTCCTTCTTTTTCGTCATTCCCGGGCTTGCACCCTAAGGGCATTTCCTGTGGGCACCCGGGAATCTACAAGTTCAATTTACTCAAAAGCTGTGGATCCCCGTGTCAAGCACGAGGATGACGTGTGATTTGTATATTTAACTTCTCCACCAACAATGGTCGATATAATACTAAATTTTTCATCAAAGATGACAATATCAGCATCATAACCAACTTTGAGTTCACCCTTTTTTATACCTAGTTTTTGTGCAGGTACTTTTGTTACTGCATTGACAGCTTCGATAAGTGTCATAGAGGTAACCATTGTCATATTTTTAAGTGCAACATTTAGCTTAAGTACAGATCCTGCGAGCGTACCATCTTCAAGGGTTGCCGTGTTACCCTCTACCGTTACTTTGCGTCCACCCAGATCATAAGTGCCACACTTCATACATCCTGCACGCATTGCATCTGTAATAAGTATAAGTTTATCTCTCTTTACTTGATGAACAAGTTCCAGTGCAGAGGGATGCATATGTACAAAATCAGCAATAATGTCACATGTTACCTCTGAGTCAAAAACTGCTCCAACTATCCCTGGATTTCGATGATGATAAGGGTTCATCGCATTAAAGAGATGGGTTGCATGAGAGACACCCCAAGTGAAACTCTCTTTACTTTTTTCATAACTTGCATCGCTATGCCCAATACTTAAAATGACATGAGGATATTGTTCTGACAAGAACTTTACAAAAGATTCAGCTCCCTCAACTTCAGGAGCAAGTGTGATCATCTTTACCTCTTCCATATAGTCATTTATCAATGCTATCTTAGGTGCTTGTACATATTTTTTATCTTGAGCACCATGTTTAGAAGCATTAATGAAAGGACCTTCAAGATGCACCCCTAATATCTGTGCCCCTGTAACATCTTCTCCATAATGTTGAATATTTTGTAAAGCATTGTCAATATGCTCTTTGGACATTGTCATTGTAGTTGCTAAAAAAGAAGTTGTGCCTGTTTGAAGCACAGTAGAGGAGATAAACTCTAATGCTTCTGGTGTTGCATCCATAACATCTGCACCCCCAGACCCATGTATATGCAAGTCTATAAATCCAGCACTGACATAAGCACCATTTGCATCGATAATCTCTACATCATCCTGTTCTATCTTATCGGTTATGTTGACAATCTTTTTATCAAACAGAACTATTTTACCCTCTACTATCTTATCTTCATAAAGGATCTTCGCATTAACTATAGCTTTCATAGTATTACTCCCAATCTGCCTGCATGGCTTCTCTTCGTTCTGCACCCCAAGGGCATTTCTTCCCTTCGGTCAGGGCACAATTTCGGGTTCAAAGCTAAAAACAACAAACTATTGTTGTTTTCTTAACACTCCCGCCTTCACGGCTCCATTTCATTCCGACCGTTTCGGTTTCGTCGTTACAATCGTGAAACTATTCACGATTGCTTAACACTCCTCATCTCTAAGTCTATCTTTTAACACACGCTTAAGTACTTTACCTGTAGCATTTTTAGGAAGCTCCTCAATAAAATAGATATGCTTTGGTACCTTGTAGTTAGCAAGATGTTCACGTAAATACTTTTTGAGTGTATGTTCATCTACACTCTCTACATCTTCATCAAGCTCTACATAAGCTACAGGGACTTCTCCACTCTTCTCATCAATGATACCGATCACTGCTGAAGCCCCTACGCCCTCAAAGGCATCAATAACCTCTTCAATTTCACGAGGGTAGATATTGATACCCTTAGAGATGATAAGATCTTTTTTTCTATCTACAATAAACAAGAAATCTTCGTCATCCATGTATCCCATATCACCTGTGAGTAACCAACCATTGACGATCGTCTCATCTGTTGCTTCAGGACGACCAAG
>SOIK01000020.1 GCA_004377245.1 Sulfurovum sp.
CTACCCCATCAAAGATCAACGGATAAAGCAACCCATAAAGTGTCACAAACATCAACGGTATAGCCCAGATGAGTCCGATGCCAAATGCAAGTGCTCCTAGTCCGAAGATAAGACCAAGAAGAAGCATCAAGCCAAAGACTTTAAACCAGTTTTTCGTTACCGCTTTTCTTGAAAGTTCCATTGCTTCCCATACATCTAAACCTTTGTCTGCTATCAGTGGAAATGTAAAAACATAAGCGATACTCAGATAGATCCCGGGAAGGATAAGAAGTACAAAACCGATCAAAGTCAAAATATATATCAAGATACCTGCCAATGATAGATGCCCAATTATATGATAATAATCAAAAATAGACTTATACTCAATGCTCTCACCACGTGAATGTTTGATAGCAAGCATCATGATACCTACCATCAGAGGTATAAGAACAGGATAACTTAAGATACCAACGATTTGCTGATTGAGGATATTTGGGTCTGCAGGAGGTGGTGGGGAAGGAAAAAAGAAACTCAATATGACATTAAGAACGATCGCAATAGCCATATATATCACAAAAGCGATGACAAAAGTCAGTTTTACGCCCTCAATACGTGCAAAACCCTCTTTTATCATTTCTATGATAGAAAAATTATACTCTGGTATATTTTCTATAGTCATTTTGTTATTTTGCATTAAAATTCCTTTTTTTGAATAAAAAATGATTATACCAAAAATAAAATTTAAAATTTTTCTCTATCTATTGTAATAGTAAACATCTTCTGCTATACTCCCAAAAAATTAGGAGTATATATGTCTGAATTAAAAAAATTTCGTCTTATCAATAAAATAGAGGGATACTCATTTATCATCTTACTTTTCATCGCTATGCCACTCAAATATAGCTTTGGATACCCTGTCGCTACAAAAATAGCAGGGATGGTACATGGTGTGCTTTTTATGGCGTTTATGTATCAAGTACTGGAGTCTATGAGAGAAGTACCATTTAGTAAGAAAGAAGCTCTACAGTACTTTATACTTTCCCTCATACCATTTGGAAGTTTTTATACAGATAAGCTCTGTAAAGAAAAAGAGCCTAAAGCTGTACCAGTTCAATAAACTCTATCTCTCCATCTCTCACTACCGCTACTTGCCCTTGACAGGCAAGTGAAGGTAGAGAGATATACTTTCCAAACACTTTAGCTTGATGGAAATGTCCTTCTATAACCATATCAGCATCTGTGTAATGTTCTAGTATCTCTTCTACCCTTTTTTCAAATCCTTGTAATGTATAGCAAATATGCTTTTTTGAGAGTTTCTTCATGCGATGGTCTATAATAGCTTTTTCAAAAGGCTTAAGCAGTGTAAGTGTTGTTTTGTTCCGCAGTACTGTACAGTAAAGATCATACCCAAAACCTGTAACATATTTGTCACCATGAGAGATAGCTACCTTTTTATCACCCAATGTAAACATGATGGGTTGTTCTTCTCTGCTGTAAACTTTTACATCCGGAAACAGTTCTTTTAGACAAAAATCATGGTTCCCTTCAAAGTAGTGTATCTCTAGTTTTTTTGAAAGTCTTTGTAGTAGTGTGATGGCTTCGTTAGAAAAAGTTTTTATGTAATCATTATGTCCGAAGAGTAAGTCGAAGTTGTCACCCATCAAAAAGAGTTGAG
>SOIK01000230.1 GCA_004377245.1 Sulfurovum sp.
CGTGGAATATCTTCTCTAAGTGGGGTACCACCTTCGAGTGTTGAAAAAGAGGCATCCAATGCATCGGTATCAAGTTCATTGAGGTTATCTATGTAGCCAAGTATTTCAGTGAGTTGCCCCATGACCTCTTCTTTTTTTGAATCATCAATACGAAGATGAGAGAGTTTTTCTAATTTAGCCAAGACAGTACTATCTATTTGCATTTATGTCCCCTAAAGTGATTTTTCTTATTATATATTAATTTAGTTTAAGATATAACTACAGTAATACTTATAAGGATTTAAAATGTTACAACAATTAGATATGAGTTCACCAGAGTTTTTAGAAGAGTTGGAAAAAACAAAAAAATTTACAGATAAAGTCTGCAAGCAATTTGGTTGGGAATATCATCCGATGGAAGATGTGAATGAAGGTGTTATCATGGGCCTTGCAAGACATAAATTGCTCTATGGCAAAAGATTTTGTCCTTGTTTTATGGTAGAGCCAGATGAGGCAAAACCAGGAAAATACAAAAGTGTAGATGACAGGACTTGTCCTTGTCCTCCAGCGATTGAAAAAGAGATCCCAGAAGAGGGAAAATGTCATTGTGGAATCTTCTGTACACCAGAATATGTTGCAGCTAACAGCTAGTCATAATTATTTAGTATTATAATACGTTATTATTTTAATGTGGAGATATAGTAGTGCACGAACTATTAGCAACAGATAATATAAATTCAGAAAATTTAGAAAAAGTGTTAAAAGCAAGAGAGAGTGGTGAAGTAGACTTTCTTTTAGTTGATGTACGAGAAGATATGGAGTATGAGATGGGATATCTTAAAGGTGTTGATATGCTTAAACCTACTTCAGCTTTTCAGCAATGGGCAGAGCAACTTTTCACAGAGGCAAAAGAAAAAACGATTATCTTTACCTGCCGTACAGGCATTAGAAGTGGACAAGTGCAGAATGTTTTTAGAAGTAATGGACATGAAAGAGTCATTAACCATTCAGGTGGTATCGCCTCTTATCGTGGCGAGATAGAGAGATAACAGATGAATGTAGTTGACTTACTCCTAAAACTGTTAAGTTTTGAATCAGTAACGCCGGATGATGCTGGGTCTTTACAGTTCATCGAAGAATATCTTGATGGGTATGAAGCTATCTATGTCAATAAAGAAGGGGTAAAAAATCTTTTCTTAACTAAAAAGTTCTCTGATGGTCCACACCTCTGTTTTGCAGGGCATGTTGATGTCGTACCTGCGGGTGATGGCTGGGAAACCAACCCTTTTGTTCCTGTCATCAAAGAGGGTAATATCTATGCACGTGGCACACAAGACATGAAGAGTGGTGTAGCTGCTTTTGTACAGGCGTGTAGTGAGGTAGATAATTTTGAGGGAAGACTCTCTATCTTGCTTACTTCAGATGAAGAGGGCGAAGCAAAATACGGAACACAGATCATGCTGGAACATCTCAAGGAGATAGACCTTCTGCCTGGAAGTTGTATCGTAGCAGAGCCGACATGTGAGAACGTTTTTGGTGATGCGATCAAAGTAGGACGAAGAGGTTCCATCAATGGTGTGATAGAAAAACATGGTATACAGGGACATGCAGCTTATCCTGAAAAAGCAACAAATCCTATCCATAAAGTGGCACAGGTATTACCTTCGATGGCAGG
>SOIK01000049.1 GCA_004377245.1 Sulfurovum sp.
AGAATATCACTCGTATCGCTGAGATAGGGGTGGGCTCTGGGGCTATCTCTGTGGTATTGGCTCGGAAGTTTCCAGAGTTGCAGATAATCGCTACAGATATTTGTGATACACCACTCAAAGTTGCAGCTAAAAACATCAAAACTTTTGGATTAGAGAGTCAGATCACACTCATCAAGGGTAACCTTATGGATGAAGTAAAAGAAGAAGTAGAGCTTGTAGTAAGCAACCCTCCTTATATTGCAGAGGATTTTATACTGAAATCTAATGTAGTGGACTATGAACCAAAAGAAGCACTTTTTGGCGGGTGTGTAGGTGATGAGCTACTTAAACAGATCATCTTGGACGTTAAAGCCAGAGATATCAAGTACCTTGCCTGTGAAATGGGATATGATCAAAAAGAACCTTTGTCAGCATTTGTTAATGAAATTGGAGTAAAATCGATAGCGTTTTATAAAGATTTAGCAGGGTTTGATAGAGGGTTTGTCCTTGAGTTTAAATAAAGGAAAATAAAAAATGAATAAATATTTTAGAATAACAACTATAGCATATCTCATACTCTTAGGGGCAACACTAGGTGCAGGACTCTTTGCTGGTATTGTCGTAGCACCGGTGACATTTCATACAGAGGCATGGTTAGGGTCTGAGGTTTTGAGTCATTATCAAGAAGGACTTATCATGACAGAGAACTTTGTGAGACTCTCGTATTTGGTGAATGTTGTACTTGTTGCTGTAGCACTTTATGAGGGGTATAAGTATAAAAAATTTGAGAGAGATACCATTACCCAGGTAGCTACTTTTTTTGTATTTGCAACAGGGTTACTTTTTTCACAGTACTACATCCCCGATATTCTTACGATGCAAATGGCTGGTGAAGCGATGACACAGAGTGAAGCATTTATCAATACGCATAAGGGCAGTGAAATCAACTTTAAGATCTTCTCCTTGGCACTCTTAGTACTTATGGTACGAAATATGCAAAAGGCATGTAAATAAATGAACAGTGAGCAGGTAGTAAGTAGCAGTGAGCCATTGGAACATCCATTTAAGCCTATTGTTTTTAAAGATACAGAGGTTTTAATACTTGGTTCTTTCCCTAGTATCAAATCTTTTGAAAATAACTTCTACTATGCGCATCCACGCAACCAGTTCTGGAAGATCCTTCATGCTGTAACTGAGTATCCTGTCAACAATCGCGATCAAAAGATATGGTTACTAAAAGAGTGTAAGTTTGGGCTTTGGGATATGATAAAGGTTTGCAGCAGGGAAAATTCTCTGGATAGTTCTTTGGAAGATGAAGAGGTGAATGACATCGAAGCATTTTTGGAAAAGTACCCCAGTATTAAAAAAGTAGCCTTTACAGGTAAAAAAGCCCAGGCACTTTTTCAAATACACTTTTCACATCTTGAGATAGAGACAATTTATTTACCCTCTCCATCAGCAGCGTATGTTAAAATGAAGTTTGAAGAGAAATGTACTCAGTATAAAGAGAGGTTAGGTGTATAATGGCTGTTTGGGCAGTAGGAGATATCCAAGGATGTTACAGATCATTTAGAGAATTACTTACGAAGATATCATTTGATCCAAGTAGGGACAGACTTTGGCTAGTTGGAGACTTAGTCAACAGAGGTGAAGGCTCACTCGAAACACTGGAAT
>SOIK01000025.1 GCA_004377245.1 Sulfurovum sp.
ACAGGGGATGAGTTATAAAACTATTGTATAATATAGTATGAATTTCATCAATCTATTATCTAAAATCAAAAAATTACAAACTATAGATAAATCTACAATAAGTACGCTTTATGCTTTATCGGAAAAGAGTCTTCCTGTTCTCATTATCTTAACATTGTTGATAACAGTATTTTTATATCCTGTACTCTCTTACAGTATTGTTATATGGTGTATTGTATTGGTTTTATTTTCACTATTAAGACTCTATGGAGCTTATGTGTTTAAGGTAAATCCTCAAAAGTATTCTATCGAAACATGGTATAAAAAATTTACCATATCCGCGACATTAACAGCATTTTTATATGCGGTACTCGGCTTTTACTTTTTACACTATTTAGATCCATATTATCAACTTTTTATTGTGGCAACACTTCTAGGCTTATCTGCCGGTTCCGCAACATCATTATCTTCAGATTTTCGTATTGCAATTGGATATATCATCATTATAATATTTCCTTTAATTGTCAGTCTATTGGTCATTGATACTCCATTGCACTACATACTTGCCACGCTCTTACTATTATATTTTATAGCTCAAATTGTGATGACATATAAAATGTATCTGCAAAAAATACAGATCAAAGAGCTAGAAGAGCAACAGGTTCTCCTGCACAATTTATTTAAGGAAGCACCTCTTGGTATATTTTCTTATGACGATCACTTAAGGATCATAGATCATAACGAGGCATTAAGTCATCTTTTTGATAATCAAAACATGAAGGACTTAGACCTTCATACACTTTCTGATACAAGACCAGTAAGTACAATGCAAAAAGCACTTACAGAAGGTTCGCAGAGTTATATCGGTCCATACACCTCTCTTAAAAATGATAACTTCTGGATAGAAGCAAAGTATTTTCCCTTTACCAATGATGATCATCAAACTATCGGAGGTATAGGGATTATAGAGGATAAAACTAAAGAACATATTGCTCTGGAAAAATTAGAATATTTTGCTCATCATGATTCGCTTACCGCACTTTTAAATAGAAGAGGTTTTAAAAACTATATGGAAGGACTTGTGAGAGGAGATAAGCATGAGAACTCTTTTTCACTTCTGTTCTATATAGATCTAGATCAATTTAAAGGTATCAATGACTCTTTAGGGCATTCTATAGGAGATAAAGTGCTTCTAGCAGTGTCACAACGTTTAGTCTATATTTTAGATAGCACTTGCAAGATAAGTAGATTGGGTGGTGATGAGTTTATCATCATTATTCCTTATGTCTCTAAAGAAGAGGGTATAGCAAAGAGTAAGGCTGAACAATATGCAAAAGAGATACAAGACATTTTTGTAGATCCATTTATTATTGAAGACCTTCATTTACATATCAGATCAAGTATAGGTATTATTATCATTGAACCAAACTATACAAATATAGAAGAGATCATTAGACATGCTGATATTACGATGTATGATGCCAAAAACTTGAATGGTCATATCGCATACTATAATGAAGATCTGGATAAGAGACAAAAAAAGCTTTTTGGACTTCAGCATGATCTAGCTTATGCAGCCCGGGAGAACCAACTTGATCTCTTTTTTCAGCCTATAGTTAAGATGAAAGATGATACATTACTTTCTGCTGAAACACTCATACGATGGCAACACCCTACAAAGGGACTATTGTCCCCAGAAGAGTTTATTCCATTGGCTATCAAAGCAGGGTTGATTTCAAAAATCACATGGTGGATAGTCGATAAAGTGTGTCAACAAGTTTCTCAATGGAAAAAAGATAAACTTTGGGATCTTAACTATATTTCTATTAACATCAATGCACAACAGTTAGTAGAAAATAATTTTGCTATAGAGTTTCTAAAGAAGTTAAAAGAGAATGGATTAGAGACAAAAGATATCATGATAGAGATTACGGAACGATCACTTATAGATAATTTTGAAAGTACTCAAGATGTCATCAATACACTTCGTAGTCATGGCGTCAGATGCGCCATCGATGACTTTGGTATAGGCTATTCATCTCTTTCATATCTGAAAAAACTCTCTTTTAATACATTAAAAATAGATAAGGAATTTGTTAAAGATATAGCACAGAAACCTCAAGAGTTAACCCTTGTAGCCACAATACTGGATATAGGAAGACAATTTAACTATAACATCGTTATAGAGGGGATAGAAGATAAAAAGCAAAAAGAGTTGCTTCTTGGACTGGATGAAGAACTCAGCTATCAAGGTTTTTATTTTTCTAAACCTATTCATGCAGAAGAATTTACGCAGAAGTTTTTATATTGAACCCTCTGATTAACCTAAAAATATGTGATCTACGTCATTCTGAACATGCACCCCCAAGGGTATTTCCTGCGGGCATTAAGAATCCCCTATAGTCGCTATCTAATTAAAGAGATCTTGAATCGAGTTGCCCGTAGGAAATGCCCTTGGGGTGCAGGATGACGTGAGGTTAATCAGAAGGTTCTATTAGTAGAGAGGATACCTCTAAAAAACGATCTGTCCATCTTGTTGCATACGGTGCATGATCTCTTTGGCTTTTTGATGTCCTTGGAAAGCGGCTTTTCTGCACCACTCTATGGCTTTTTCTTTGTCCTCTTCGCAGCCTAAGCCCATATCATAAAGTGCACCCAGGTTAAACTGTGCTTGTGCATTGTTTGCCATAGCTGCTTTTTTGAAGAGTACATAGGCTTTCTTGTAGTCTTGTTCTACGCCTTGTCCTTCTCTAAACATTGCGGCCAGGTTATTGAACGCATCTATATTGCCTCTTTTTGCTGCCTCTTCGTACCAGAAAGCTGCTTCTGAGAAGTTCTGTTCACACCCCTCACCATTTTCAAGCATTAAAGCTACTTCAAACTGTGCTAAAGGAACTTCTCTAGTGGCTGCTTCAAGATAGCAGTTGAATGCTTTCTTTGTGTCGGCTTCAACACCAAAACCTCTAAAGTATAAAAAACCCAAATAGTAGTAGCTTACAGGCTCTTTTTGCTTCTCAAGCTCTGTGTAAAGTCCGAAGGCTTTGTCATACTCTTTAGCTAAGAGTGCATTGTAGGCAGTTTGAAGCATTAGGCACCAAACCCTTCAAGCTCTGCTTCAATTTTACTCATTTTTCCTTGCGCATCTTCAAGTGCTTTTTTGTTCTCTACGATAACTTGTTCAGGTGCATTAGCAACGAACTTTTCATTGTTTAGCATACCATTTAGTTTCATGATCTCTTTTTCAAGTTTCTCTTTTTGTTTAGAGAGTTTGCTGATGATAGCAGACATGTCTATGTCCTCTGTAGATATCATCGTCTCCAGGCTGTTTGAAACATCTGTCACACAGTTGTCTAGTTTTTCAGTCACAAACGTAAGCTCTTCCACTTTTCCCAATCTTTCAATAAAAGGTTTCAGTAGGGCAGTATCCGCTTCTTTAGAAAATCTGATAGAAGCTTTTTCTATCTTCTGGTTTCCTTTTTCGATGAGTGTTTTACAACGACGTACTGAAACAATGGCTTCGATGGCAAGGTTAAACTGTGTTGCGATCTCTTCATCTATCTCTGTGATCTTAGGGTAAGTCATCACCATGATAGACTCAGTATCATTTAACTCTGTCCCCGAAAGTCTCTGATAAAGGTTTTCAGTGATAAACGGCATAAAAGGATGTAAGAGCTTGAGCGACTCTTTAAAGATGCTCCCCAGCTCTGCTACACTCTCTTTACTTGCTTTGGAAAGCTCGATACCCCAGTCACAGAACTCACCCCACAAAAAGCGGTAAAGTGTCGTTGCTGCGTCGTTGAAACGATACACATCCATAAACTCTCTACTCTCTTTAACTGCAAGGTTAAAGCGTGAAAGCATATAGCGTCCAAGTGGTGTTTTGATATTGGCTTGGTTTAAATCTTCAAATACCTCTTGGTTTAACTGTAAGTAGTTCGTAGCGTTAAAAAGTTTATTGGTAAAGTTACGGCTTTGTTCAAGTTTCTCTTCATTGAGCTTAATATCACGTCCTTGAACTGCCAGTACCGCAAGGGTAAATCTAAGAGCATCTGTGGAGTACTTTTCTATCATCACGAGTGGGTCGATGACGTTGCCTTTAGACTTGCTCATCTTCTCGCCTTTTTCATCTTTAACAAGAGCATGAAGATAGATGTCTTTAAATGGCAGTTCACCAGTGATGTTCTCACCCATCATGAGCATACGAGCAACCCAGAAGAAGAGGATGTCAAATCCAGTGATGAGTAGGTTGTTAGGGTAGAAGTTCTTCAGGTCTTCCTCTGTCCACTTCTCATCTTTAAAGGTATCACCATTACCCCAACCAAGTGTTGAGAATGGCCAGAGTCCGGAAGAGAACCAGGTATCGAGTACATCTGCATCTTGATGGATTCTTTGGCTTCCACATTTGCAACATGCTGTAGGTATGTCACCATCAAAGGCAAACTCTTCACCACAGTCATGACAATACATTACAGGTATTTGATGTCCCCACCAAAGCTGACGAGAGATACACCAGTCTCGAAGTTCACCCATCCAAGCGTTGTAAGAGTTGATCCAGTGAGAAGGGAAGAATTCTGCTTCACCGTTGTTTACTTTTTCTATGGAGGCAGCTGCAAACTCTTTTTTCACGAACCACTGTTGAGAGATATAAGGTTCTACGATGTTTTTACATCTGTAGCAGTGTCCTACCTGGTGTGCGTGGTCTTCTATTTTTTCTACAAAACCTTCGCTGTCCAGTTTTGCCATGATGGCTTCTCTCGCCTCAAGACGATCTTGTCCTTCAAACTCACCACAGTACTCGTTTAGTATCCCTTTTTCATCGAAAATAGTGATAAAATCCAAGTCGTGTCTTTTTCCCACTTCGTAGTCATTGGGGTCATGTGCAGGTGTTACTTTTACAAATCCTGTACCAAACTCCATGTCTACATGCTCGTCAGCGATAATCTTTACTTCTCTACCAACCAATGGAAGCGTTACACTTTTACCTATGAGATGATTATGTCTGCTGTCATCGGGGTGTACCATCACAGCTGTATCTCCAAAATAAGTCTCTGGACGTGTTGTCGCTACTACTACTACACCCGAACCATCTGTAAGAGGGTATCTGATGTGGTACATTTTTCCCATGTGGTCTTCGTGTTCTACTTCGATGTCTGAGAGAGCACCATCATGTGTACACCAGTTTATCATGTAGTTACCACGAACGATGTGACCTTTGTCATACATTTGCTTAAATGACTTCTTCACAGCATTTGCAAGTCCTTCATCCATGGTGAAACGCTCACGACTCCATGCAGGTGTTACGCCCAGTTTTCTAAGCTGTTTAGTAATAGCTGTACCTGAGCTGTCTTTTTGCTGCCATGCTCTCTCTAAAAAAGCTTCTCTTCCAAGCTCTTCTTTTGTTGTACCTTCAGCCAAAAGTTGTTTCTCAACCACATTTTGTGTAGCGATACCCGCATGGTC
>SOIK01000280.1 GCA_004377245.1 Sulfurovum sp.
CATTGTTTAGTGGAGGGCTTGATAGCATGATAGCCATCAAGCTTATGGTTGACCAAGGCATCGATGTCATTGCCCTACACATAAAGATAGGTTTTGGTGGAACCAAAGATGTAAGTGAAATCATGAAACAGCGTGCCGAAATGGCAGGTGCAGAGTTTAAGATGGTTGATGTACGTGAAGAGTATATTCAAAATATTCTCTTTGACCCTGTACACGGTTATGGAAAAAACTTTAATCCTTGCATTGATTGTCACGGGTATATGTTTAAAATAGCCAAAGCGATGATGCCAGAGTTAGGGGCATCGTTTATCTTTACAGGTGAAGTGATAGGACAGCGTCCTATGAGTCAGCGCCACGATGCCATGAAGCAGGTAGCTAAGTTAGCCAATGATAAAGAGGAAAAACTTATCTTACGTCCTATGAGTGCAAAACTGATGGAGGAGACGACTCCAGAACTGGAAGGCTGGGTTGACAGAGAAAAACTGCTTGACATTTCTGGGCGTAGCCGTGAACGCCAGTTGGCTATGGCAGAAGCGTATGGCTGGGAAGATTATGAGTCTCCAGGTGGCGGTTGTCTGTTGACAGAATCACACTATTCTGATCGTATCAAAGAGTTTATCTCTTTTGATACCTTTGCGGTAGAAGATATAGAGCTACTCAAATTTGGTCGCCACTTCAGGCTTCCAGATGGTGCAAAACTTGCGGTAGGACGTGACAAGGAAGATAACGAAGGTTTGCAAGCCATTCAGAGTGAAAAGTATGTCACCATTAAATTACCTATTGCAGGTCCTTTTTCACTTTTGAGTGCAAATGCAAGTAGTGAAGATAAAGCTTTAGCTGCGAAATTAGCCATGACCTATGCAAGAAGTTCAGCAGAGGAAAGCTATGATGTCGAAGTTGGAGAGGAGATAGTAACTGTCTCTCCCTTTGCAGAGAAAAAAGAGGCACAGCAGTACTTCTTTAACGTTAAAAAATAAAATAGTAAGGATTAATAATATGGCAACAGCAAGTGCAAGACATATATTAGTAAACGATGAAGCGTTCTGTAAAGAACTTAAAGAGAAGATCAACTCTGGTGAGATCAGTTTTGAAGAAGCGGCAAGAGATCATTCAACATGTCCATCTGGTGTAAAAGGTGGAGAGCTAGGAACATTTGGTCAAGGTCAGATGGTACCAGAGTTTGACAAAGTGGTTTTCAATGATGAGGTAGGTGTGGTTCATGGTCCTGTGAAAACACAATTTGGTTACCATCTTCTTGAAGTAACAGAGCGTTCATAGATATCATAGGTAGGATTAACCTACCTTTTGATAAAATATTTTTCTACAATTGGGGCATTAGCTCAGCTGGGAGAGCGCTTCGCTGGCAGCGAAGAGGTCATCGGTTCGATCCCGTTATGCTCCACCAATCCCTAATTCAATTCAATCTAATGCTATTCATGGTGTTAATAGGCTCTATTTAAACAGGTATGTATTTACAATGAATCTTTTATACAAACTTTGATTATCTAATACTCTCTTCTTATTGTCTTTATTCATATACAGCCCAAAGAATATTACTATCAAAAGTGATGTTAAAAGTATTCTGAGATAATTAAAGTCGATGAAGATATAATTGAAGTCAAAGAAAAAAGGGCAGAAGAAATG
>SOIK01000033.1 GCA_004377245.1 Sulfurovum sp.
ATGATAGAAAAAGAGTGATGTTTGAGTATCTTGTCATCAAAGATGTCAACGATGATATCTCCGCTGCGAAGAAACTTTTGAGTCTTCTTGATGGTATTAAGGCAAAAGTGAATTTGATTTATTTTAACCCATATGGGGGTACAGAATTTAAACGTCCTTCAGAGAAAGACATGAAAGCATTTCAAGAGTATTTGACTTCTAGAGGATTGCACTGTACCATTCGTGAGTCTAAAGGATTAGATATCTCAGCAGCTTGTGGTCAGCTTAGAGAACAAGAATTAGAAGGGGAGGTATAGTATGCCAGCTTTAGAACTTTTTATGTTGGGATTTATCATACTTATAGCAGGTATAGGTGTAGGTTGGTTTATTTATGATTCTCGTAGTGAGGATGAGAAGTAGTGTTTGTTCCCTTTCTTCTTTATGTGCATAAAGAAGAAACCGAACCCGAAAGAAGAAAGTGCAAAAGACTGTCGTGAACATACAAATAGTATGGCAGACTATGCTTTTATGTAGTAACGAACCTCCTCCTTATTCACCTGTTAAAAACTCTTTTTTCTTTCTCACAAATCAAATCTTTCATCCCCTTAAAATCACTCTTACTTTCTATATGAAACTTCGAGCCAAAGTTAAAGGTTAGGCTTTGTGCATGCAGCATTAGTCTGCTTGCACCCATCTCTGACATTCGGTCTTCTGGACTTAGTTCATCCTCTAGGTAATCATTGGCGGCTTTGAAGGTTGTTCCATAGATAGGGTCACCTAAAATAGGATGTTTCACGTGAAACAAATGGACTCTTATCTGATGTGTTCTTCCTGTGTGGGGGTAGCAGGCTACCAGTGTGGCATCTAGTGATTTATCATAGTGGAGTGGTGTGAAGTCTGTATGTGAGGCTTTGCCCTCTTTTGAGATAAATACTTTATGTTTTGTCTGACTGTAGTCGTTGTTTATCTTGATAGGTTCACTTATGCTAAATGGCTCTGTCAGTTTTCCGTCTACCCATGCCAAGTAGCTCTTTTGGATACCTCTGCTTTCAAAAGATGTTTTGAGATAGGACTCAGCTTTTTTATGTTTGCTTGCCATTAAAAGCCCAGAGGTTTCCATATCTATACGATGCACAGCATTGGCATTATCTCCTGCGATAGTACGGATCTCATCGAGTAAAGAGTAGGGAGTTGCCATAGTATTGGGGTGTACCAAAACACCCGAATATTTCTCAAAAACCATAAAGTCTTTGTTGTGAAAAAGAGGGGCATTGCCTTTTGAGTCAGGTTTAAAATAGACTACTTCTACTTCACCCTCTACAGTGCCACCTGTATTGAATATAGATTCACCATTGATAAGCAGACGCCCTTTTGCCAGTACACGTTGGGCCTGTCCTTGGGTGAAGCTAAACGTACGCATGATGAATAGAAAAGCTGGCATTTTCTTTGGTACTGTAAATTTCTCTTTAACAAATGGCATTTCTTCTTCACCTTTTTATAACTGCTATTTTGATAGAATTGTATCAAATTTTTATACACATAAGGGTATGCAATGATCGAAAGATATTCAAGAGAAGAGATGGCGAGTAAATGGACGATGCAAGCAAAATATCAAGCATGGCTTGATGTAGAAATTGCCGTTGTTAAAGCATGGAATAAACTAG
>SOIK01000227.1 GCA_004377245.1 Sulfurovum sp.
TGGCTAGTTGGAGACTTAGTCAACAGAGGTGAAGGCTCACTCGAAACACTGGAATATCTATACAGTATAAGAGAAAGTGTAGAGATAGTTCTTGGTAATCATGATATTACCCTTATAGCAGCTTATTACGGTATCAAAAAGTCCAATTCTACCATTGACCCAATATTAGACTCACCTCATGCAAAAAAGCTCATAGATTGGCTTAGAGAGCAAAAGTTCTTACATGTGGATTATCAACTAGGCTACTGTATGGCGCATGCAGGTATCTCTCCAGAGTTTGATCTGGGTATGGCGATCCGTTATGCGGGGAGGATAGAGGAGAAGCTGCAAAGTGATCATGCGGAAGTATGGCTTGAAAAGATGTTTAAAAGCGGCATAGACCGTTTCAACAGAGAATCAAGTAAAATAGATATAGATCGTTACATCGTTAGTGCCTTTACCCGTATGCGTTTTTGTTACAAAGACCACAGACTGGACTTTGATCAAAAAGGTGCACCTACGGAAGCACTCAGAGAAAAAGGTTTAAAGCCTTGGTTTGAGAGTGAAAACCGAAAACTTATAGAGCTAAAAACCATCTTTGGACACTGGTCAACATTGGGTTTCTATGAAGATGAAAATGTATTGGCTTTAGATACAGGTTGCTTATGGGGCGGTGCATTGACCGCTGCTCGGATCGATGGAGATGAAGTTGAGATTGTTTCTGTGGAGTGTGGTGATAAATAATCTCTCTGGGGTAGAGAGATTATTCTTATAGTTATTTTACAACATGCCCCACAAACTTAGACATATTATCTAATTGATTATGTGGTGTAATAATATTTACTAATTAAAGCTATGGCGTACTTAAAGAGGGTTCATATAAACTATTGTATTAGTCATGGGTATCAAAAAAAGGTATCACTCTACTTGGATATTGCATTATTTAGGAGTATAAAATATGAAGATAAACAAGAAATATATATTTACCTATCTTATCTTAGCAGGCTTTTCAGCCTATTTAATAAGTGTAATGTTGAGTGCAGTTTTTATTGCCCCTCTTGAAACGGACAAAGGTTGGTGCTTGAAGTTTATGGAAATTGAAGGCCCTAATTATGCTATAGAAAGAGTTTGTACTGAATTTAAAGATAACTTAGAAAAAGCAAAGCATTTTCATAACCTTGATATGATAGATAGAAATAGTAATTTGCACTTAGGTGTTTTCTTTTTCTTCCTTTCCCTTAGTACACTCATCTTTTACTTTATTCCAAAATGGTATGGCAAGATTCCTGCAATTAATTATACGAGTGACAATACTGTTGCCAACTTTATTAATACTTTTGGTTTGCTATTGATAATTAATTATGTGGTTGTATATATAATTTCATTAATTATTGGATATATTTTACCACCTCCTTCTGAATGGTTCCCCGATATTTTTGATGCTATACATACAAATCAAGTTGCAGCGGCATTGTTGGAAGCCAAAGATATAGCTTCCAACCTATAGAACAAACATGAAGATAAACAAAACAGTATTGATTGTAGAAACTATACTTTGGATTATGATTTTATTTGGATTGCAGACGTAATAAAAACCTTATAAAATTATATATTTTATAAGGTTTTAAGAACAAGACATTTTGTCCATTATTGCCTAAAA
>SOIK01000141.1 GCA_004377245.1 Sulfurovum sp.
AGGAGATTGAAATGACCTTAACAGCAAAAGTACTCTGGGCGATGTTATTTGGTATCATCGTTGGATTGATCATCAATATAAGTGGTTGGAATATTGAGGGTAGCTTTACGCATGAGTATATGGTAGGTGGACTCTTTTATATCATAGGGAAGATGTTCATTACTGCATTGAAGATGCTTGTGGTGCCTTTGGTCTTCTTTTCACTTATCTCAGGGGTGCTTGGTATAGGAGACATCTCTAAACTTGGGAAAGTAGGGCTAAAGTCATTTGGGTTTTATATGCTGACTACTGCTATAGCCATCGCTACAGCCATAGGCTTGGCCATCATCGTAGCACCAGGGGCGGGAGCAAATGGTACAACGACAACTGCCTTTACGGGAAAAGAAGCACCACCACTTTCAGATGTTCTCATTAACATCATTCCAGATAATGTCATCAATGCTTTTGCCTCTGGTAATATGTTACAGATCATTTTCTTTTCTATCTTGCTTGGTATCTCTCTTTTGATGGTAGGGAAAAAAGCACAAAGTATCGCAGAGGGTGTTGAGGTGCTAAATGAAGCGATGATGCATATGGTCAACATCGTGATGTCTGTAGCTCCCATCGCAGTCTTTGCACTTTTGGCTAAAGCTATTTCCGAACTTGGCTTAGATCTTTTGGTGAGTTTGGCTGGTTATGTACTGGTTCTCATCGCTGCATTGATGTTACATCTTTTTGGAACACTTATGTTCATACTAAAACTTTTTTCGGGACTCAGTCCTAAAATGTTTTTGCGAAAGATACGAGATGCCCAAGTCTTTGCTTTTTCTACAGCAAGTTCAAATGCGACAATCCCAGTGACACTAAGATCTGTCACTAAACGTATGGGTGTTGACAATTCAGTTGCCTCTTTTACTGTTCCTTTTGGTGCTACGATCAATATGGATGGTACTGCCATCATGCAAGGAGTCGCTACAGTTTTCATAGCCAATGTCTATGGTGTAGAGCTTGGTTTGAGTGGTTATTTGACGGTTATAATCATGTCAGTACTTGCTTCCATCGGTACAGCAGGTGTACCAGGGGTAGGGCTTATCATGCTCTCTATGGTTTTTGTGCAAGTGGGGCTTCCAGTAGAGGGCATAGGACTCATCTTGGGTGTTGACAGACTACTTGACATGATACGCACTTCTGTCAATGTCACAGGAGATGCTGTAGTCACTTGTGTGGTGGCTCAGAGTGAAAAAGAGTTAGATACAGCTGTATTTAAAAATCCTGAAGCTGGGTTGGTAGAGGAACTGGATATTGATGATGCTGTGGAGCAAGAGCTTGCAGAGGTAGTACATAAAATAGAAGAGGAATGTTAATAATTTACTCGGATAGTAATTGTTTTATGCTTTTTGAGTACAAATTTAGCATCTTTAAAGGTAGGTGGTCCAAAAGACCCTTTTGCATCATTTGAGATCCCTACACCTTCTTTAGGGAAGCCTATAAAATTCTTATCTAATTTCCCATTGGCATTTTCATCATGATAAACAGTGATAGCATACACCCCTTTAGGAATATTTTTAAAAGTATAGAATGTTCCATCTTTTGTTATTTTTACCTGTGCTTTTTTGTACTTTCCTTTTTCTTTAAGAAAGTATTGATCTGTATTAAATAACCCTAATCCAATGGTTCCTTTTTCACTTTTTAAGCCTATGACTTTAACAGTGATGTCTGAAGACAAGAGTGCTATAGTGAGTAGTAGGAAGGTTGAAACGATTTTTTGCATTATAAACTTTGGGTTTTTAGGCTATGAATGAGTTGTGCTGCACTCCCTGCCATCTCCCCTTTAGGCTGATAGAGATAGTTATGCACTTTATCTGGTATATTTTCAGGCATATCTAGTGCTTCGAACTCCTCTTTGGCAGCTTGTTTTGCTTTAAACAGAGCCATCTGTACTCTAGAGTAGAAGTTGGCTGCTCCTTCTCCTGAGGTTTCTATGGAGAGGAAATTTGCTGAGGGGTAGCGGCTTGTTACTAGAGACTGGATACCGTCAGAGACTGCTGAAGAAGGCATGCATCCAAAAGGTTTGACTGAGATGACAAGGTGTGAGAGGTTGTGTTTCACGCTCTCTAGGAGGTGTGCTACTTCCATATGTCCCTCTCCACCCGCTGCATCCAGTGGATAATAAACTTTACTGAGTTTAGAAAGTTCTTCGATGTTTGGTATCTCATAGTCGTGCAGCCCAGCAGCTTTTGCATACAGTGTGAAGTAGGTTTTGATTGCAACTTTTGCCAGTTTCATCATCGCTTTGGTTTTGACATTGCTAAAGTCGATGCTTTTCATCTCTTTGTCTTCCAGGTCTTCCGTTTTTCCTGCAGCATATTCAGCTTCCCAGATACTCAACATCAGACGGTTCATAATGGGTTGAGGGATGCACTCTGCACCCTCAGACTCTAAAAACCTATGAAGATTGTAGTTGCCATCACCTTCAGTCATCGCTGCCCAGAATTCACCCATTACCATTACTTTGGCTTTAGGTTGCAGACGGTCAAGTTTTACTTTTTCTAATACTTTACGACAACGCCACATCGCCAAGACAAGATTTCTCTTTTGCATAAATGCATCGCTGAGTATCTTATAACATTTTTCTACAGCTTCGTCTGTGGTTCCTTTTTCTACTTCATAAGGACGCATCTTGTAGGTTAAAAGGTTAATGATGTCACCGATAATAATGGCTTTAATAAGCGTGATGAAAAATGTGGGTGAGAAGTTGATGCTCTCCTCTTCATCTTCTGCTTGGAAGATCCCTTCATTTTGTTGAAAACTCATGATGCGAAAGCCTTCAAATCCTGCATCTTTGAGTGCTTTTCGATACTCAGTGATATACATACCAAAACGGCAAGGTCCACAGCCACCAGCAGTAACATAAAGGTACTTTTGTACGATCTCTTCACTACTCATACCGGTCTGCTGTTGCAGGTTTTGCAGGTACTTCACAAGGTTTCCTACCGTAAAGTAAGTAGGGTTACACTGCCCCCTGTTTCCAAATGCCTTTCCTTTGCGGAATGATTCAAAGTCAGGATTGGGCAGGGCAACATAGTTTCCGCCTAAAGATCGCAGTGCTGCCATGACGAGCTTGTCTTGGAGTATCGTCATACCTCCAAAGAGTATGGTGGTATCTTTTTTGTCTGCTCTTGTGTAGCTCTTGTTGATAGTGTCACGCCACTGTGTCTTCTGCGTACCTAAATAGTTTAAGTCTGTGTTGCTTTGTTGGGGTTTAATGTTGGCACATGAACTCATACGTTCACCTCCTCTTGGGTTTTATCTTGTCGTCCTGAACTTGTTCTAGGATCCATGCACTCTAAGTTATTTAATTTTTTAGATTCTGAAACGAGTTGCCCATCGGAAATGCCCTTGGGGTGCAGATGACGTAGTTGGACTTTTCCTGTAAGCGTCCTTTTGTACTGTTCAAGTGTGTAAGCAAATGTTTTCACTCTTATCTTGATCGAGCCACCAGGTTTGTTCGCATCTATGTCATGCAGTGTCAAGTGTGGGGTACGGCTACTTCCCAGTATCTTGTCAATGATGGAGTAGGTAGGTGCATCATGTCCACACTTAAAACTGGAAAGGTCAAGTACTGCTATGTTGGGGTGTCGTGCTGCAAATTTGGCTGCCCAGACTTTTTGTGACGAGTTGGTAGAGTAGTTCTCTGGCCAAACATCGCAGATGTCAAAGTTGTCTTTGATGTATCCTTGTGCCAGATCTTCTGCAAAATACTCCTCAAGATACTTTTCATCTCGCGGGATGCCACGCATGGAGAGTGTTTTAAACCCTAATGATTGAAACTCATCGAGTACTTCATGGTTGATACCTGGGTCAGAGTGATAAGGTCGTCCCAGAAGCAAGATGACGACTTCATCATTTTTTACTGCTTCATCGAGTAACTCTTTTCCTTCTTGCATGATGGCTTCGTCATTGGCTTCGAGTGCTTTCCAAGCTTGTTCTACTGCCCAGTCATTTTCATCTTTAGTGATACGTAGTCGCGCATGCCAGGTGTTAAAGAGTTCTTTTTTAAGTAGGGTTTTGTTGTCAAAGGTCATGGAGTCATCGATGTACTCCACTCCTCTGTTCTTAAAGAGATCTTGCTCTTTGGTAAAGGCAGAGTAAACCACCCGAGGTGTCCCCGTGATAATAGGACAAGCTGTCTGACCCATTGTACTGGTGATGAAACCAGGGAGTGTGGTAGTTGCAGGGAACCAAAGATAATCAAAAGCAACTTTGGAGAACTTTTTACCGAACATCAGTGCATAGACATGAGACT
Source organism: Sulfurovum sp. (assembly GCA_004377245.1). Classification (GTDB taxonomy): domain Bacteria; phylum Campylobacterota; class Campylobacteria; order Campylobacterales; family Sulfurovaceae; genus Sulfurovum. Next base: position 4,286 of record SOIK01000141.1, read on the forward strand.
GTGCCACTTTGGCAGGGAAGCACGAATCCACAGAACCGTACTTTGCCCCTTCTAGGTACATATCTTCGTTAGAGAAGCTGGAAAACTGAATGTGTGCTGGAGTAACATCAAGTGCCTCAAGATAGGCTCTAATGAAAGGAGCGGTGCTATAGATGTTCAGTACTTTTGGTATGGCGATACGTACATTCCTGCGATGTTCTCTATCTTCTTCGCTACTCACTTCAAAAGCTCTTTTGACCTCTTTTCGTAGAGTAGGTCCCCATCCACCCAGTGTTACTTTTACTTCCTGGGTAGTCACCTGTGTAGCTGAAGTAGGTTTTTCCTCTAACATATAGCTTGAAGCAAAGAGCGCTTTAGACTCTTTTTTGACAAGGTTTGGTGTATCTTTTTGTAATGATCTTCGCTCATTTTGAAGGATTTTAAGTGCTTTTGGAGACTCTACTGTCCCACTCTCACAAGCAAACCCAGCGATGTAACGTACAGTCTCAGAGTTGGGTGTCTGCGTATCGATAAAGGTACGAGAACAGTCGATAGGGCAGAAGTGACATCGGGTGCTCTCGTCAGTGCGGGAAGTATAGGTAAGTTGAAGTGCTTCTTCTATGCCTACAAAGGTAGTAAATCCTTTTTGCTTGACCACATCTCTAGCTTCGATAGCTGCACCAAATGCACCAGCCTCACCAGGGTAGGGATGTACATCTACTCTGGCACCTGGAACAAGCTCTTTGATGTAATCTACTTGAGCTTTAAGTGCAGCAAGATTGTACTGGGTTCCCCCTTGTAGTACGAAGTGATTACCCAAAGATGCAAGATTAGGGGCTTGTACGACATACTGCCAGACATTTTTAGGTAGTACTTTAGCGATGCCCGCAAAGAGCTCTTCTTTAGAGTAACCCTCTTTTTGAAAGTTAACTCTGTCTGTATCTAAAAAGACAGCACAGCCATAGTTAAATCTAGGAGCTTGTGTGGCCTCAAACGCTACATCTGCAAACTCTTCTACTTTAACGCCAAATTGTTTTGACATACTCTGAAGCAGGGTACCATTTCCAGCAGAACATTGGTTGGAAAGACGGAAGTTTTTCATCATGCCATTTTCCATAAAAAGCACTTTAATGTCTTG
>SOIK01000087.1 GCA_004377245.1 Sulfurovum sp.
CTTCGCCAAACACGACCTTTTGACGACTTTTACTGAGTTCACAAAGATGACAGTTTTGTGCCTGTTTTTGGAGTGATTCAAGCGTATTTGGGAGAGAAAGGTCTAGTTCATCCTCTTTATAGGCTGTAATATTTGTATAATTGTAGCCTAGCTGTTTGAGTTGATAGAGCTGTTTGAGTAAAAGTGCATTTCGAAGGTTTTTCATAGGAGTATTATAGCAAATATAAATGTATACTCAAGTGCTTTGTATCATTTCGATATTTTCCCAAAATCCAAACATAGAAAAAATGAATTAGCAATAACCATTACATTGAGTCTGGCAAATAGGCTTAAAGTTTTTAAAAATAAGTTTTCTTAATGAAAAAACTGTTTAATATTTGAGATTAAACTGTAATCCAAAATAGGCTTTATTTATATAGGAGTTATCTTCTGAAAAATCTCTCGGTGAAAAATTTTTGATATTCTGGTTAAAGGAGTAGTCGATACTGATTTGGATATTGGCAGCATTGAAGAGATTGTCGAAGTGTTTGTTCATCTCTCCGATCGGATTGAGAAGCCCCCGAGATAGACTGCCAAGTATCACTGAATCATAGACTAACCCATTGTTTTGCATTATTTCATTGTAAAGATAATTTGCCCCTTCCCCTATAAGTGAACCCAATAGAGGATTAATGATCAGATCCTGTATCGAAGGCACTTCGGTAAAGGCCTCCCAACCATATTCCCAGAAGAAAGTCGACATCAGTGCAGAGAGGATGGTTGACTCCTGCCAGGTCAAGCCAGCCTGCCGTCCCCATACATAATAGAATGAACCGGAGAGAGAATGACCGATATAGTTGACCGCCCAGTGATCATTATCCCAGACTGGTCCTTTATCGATATTCTCGGCATGTTTCTTCAGATATGCTTGGGCACTGGTCATTTCTTTATATTTTTTTGGCCAGTTGCTGATGTTCTCTGGGAGTATGGCGATTACTCCCATGACAGCTACAGCTTCAATCTGAAGATAGGCTAATTCGGTAAAGATCTTTTCATACCGATCATTCATTCGAAAGGGTATGATGGGAATTTTGTCATTTCCTGTAAAGAGATGGGGCATTAAACGCTCTTCGAGTGTTGCGTTGGCTTCCAAGATGGTATCTTTGTAGACAGAATCACTATAAAGAGGCAGACTCTTCAGTTGATCAGCTAGATTTTTAACCTTATTTTCAGCTGTCACTGCAGAATTGAAATATAATAGTGCTAAAGAGATTCGAATCAGCGCTTTGATGGCTTTTCCTTAGTATGCTTTTTTAGAGGTGGAATTTATTCTTATTATATCATAGCCAATGGAAAAATGGGTACTTTTACAGATCACTGTATTTATATCCCGTAATATATCCGTATTACGATAGCCTAGCTGTTTAAGTTGGTAAAGTTGCTTGAGTAAGAGTGCATTATGAAGGTTTTGCATAGGAGTATTATACTCCTATGCATCTTAATATTCTCTCTTAAAGGCATGAACCATTTTCTATGTAGTAAAGCGCTGTTTTTAACATGGTCTCATTCTCGTCACCCATGAGATGTGTGATATCATCTTCTGCGATGCAGGTAGCAGGGATACCATCAAAACTTGTCGTTTCTGCTGCATCGTTCCTTACAAAAAAGTTGATCAGAAAATAGTAGTTTTGCAGATATACCCTACCACTCATACCTACAGGTTTTCCATGTGTATCATCACCCACGGTTATGATGTTGTTTACACCTAGGTAAGGTACAAGTGCATTGATAACGGCTTCACTTGCCGAGGCTGAACCTTTGGTTGTAAGAAAGAAGACACGTTGCATACTCAGTTCATTACCATCTTGCATATCGGCATCTTCAAATGTATAGTTGTCATTGTTATGTTGATAATTTGCATTCCAGTCAAGATACATCTGTCTTTGACTTGCATAAGCATTGCTGATGTTGTCGAGTAACGCACTGGCCGTTGCAACAGAGCCACCACCATTGTAACGAAGATCGATCACTAATTCATCGATGTTTTCGTTATAAAAAGTACTAAAAAGAGTCTCGAACTCAGCGACAGAACTCTCAGTAAAAGAGTCAAAGCGTAAGTAACCCACTTTTTGAGTACCTTGTGTGATGATTTTCCCCAGTGACACATTAAAACTATATTCGCTTGGTGTGAGTGTGACATCCATTTGAGTTCCGTCTCTCAGGACTGTAAAAGTGCTTGGTGTATTGAGATTTTGGCTTGCTTGGCTTACTAAAATATCGGTAACAACTTTACCATTGATTTCAAGAATTTGATCTCCCCTAAAAAGTTTTTCATAAGCAGGCGCATTGATACGCACAAGATAGATAAAAAAGTTAGTTGTATATCCAAATCCAAACCCTGCTGTTTTTTGATTGGCATAATCTTCATATTCTTGCTGTGTCATGGTGAAGCTCCACTCGTCAGGTGAATTGAACCTTAAGTCATTTATCATCAATTGAGGGTCACTATATTGTGCATAATCTATATTTGATGCTACCTGGTCGTACCATAGATATTCGGTTAAAAATAAGTTATATAAAAAGTGTTTCTCTTCTAAGGAAAATACTTGAACTTCTTCATCTGAACCAGCACTAGAACCACATGAACTTAATAATAGTGAAAGAGAAAATATGAAACTTAAAAAAAATTTATTTTTCATCTGAGAATACCTTCCATAAATATGCCTAAATAATGAGTAGATTATTATATCAAATATTTCTGCTATAGTAATGTCATGAAAAAACCATTAATATTATTTATCATTTTCGTTGTTTTACTTGTGCTTGCTAAAATGGCATACAATAAATATTGTGACTCTAAGCCTGAGGGTTGCAAGAATCAACTTAATGAAAAAGAGAAGTGTAATGGAAAGCAAGGCTTACCAGAAGAGGGTGTTGATTGGTAATTTAAAAAAGAGGATGAAAGGATCCTCTTCTTTGTAAATTAAAGAGAAATATTTAGCTTCTTAGCCAATCTTTCTCCATACTCTTTATCTGCTTTCAGAAAATGTCCTATTTGAACTCTTAAAATCTCTTCTGGTACACCTACCATGGAAGCTGTAAGATTAGAGATAAGATCTTCTTGTTCTTTGGCGTTCATGACATGATAGAGTGCCCCAGCTTGAGAGAAGTCACTGTTTTCATCTGTATCGTACTCATATCTGGCTGCATCACCATCTATTTTGAGTGGTGGTTCATCCATAATATCTGTTTGCGTTGGTACTGCAAAATGACTTGGTTCATAGTTTGGTGTATCACCACCATTATCATCAAACCTCATTGTACCATTTCTGTAGCCATTATTAACATCAACTTTTGGCTTGTTAATAGGTAAGGAGTTATAATTTACACCTAAACGGTACCGTTGGGTATCGGGGTAAGAGAAGAGTCTTCCTTGAAGCATCTTATCTGGTGAAAAACCTATACCTGGTACCTTATTAGTAGGTGAAAAGGCGGCTTGTTCGACTTCTGCAAAGTAGTTTTCAGGATTTTTGTTAAGTTCCAAAATACCAACTTCCATCAGTGGGTAATCCCCATGAGGCCATACTTTTGTCACATCAAATGGGTTTATACGGTACGTCTCAGCTTCTATTTCTGGCATGATTTGCACATGTACTTTCCATTGAGGAAAATTACCTTCTTTAATGTTGTTAAAAAGATCTTCTGTTGCATAGTCTGGATTTTCTCCTGCCAGTCTAGTTGCCTCAGCAGCACTTAGTGTTTTGTTGCCTTGCATCGTTTTAAGATGGAACTTGACCCAAAATCGTTCATTGTTGGTATTGATGAAACTATAGGTATGACTTCCATAACCATTCATATGTCTGAATCCATCTGGTGTACCACGGTTAGAAAATAGGGTAGTTAGCTGATGCAGACTCTCAGGTGACTTCGCCCAGAAATCCCACATCATAGTGTTTGATTTGAGGTTAGAACCCGGAAGTCTTTTTTGTGTATGTATGAAGTCAGGGAATTTCAGTGCATCACGTATAAAGAAGACCGGAGTGTTGTTACCTACTAAGTCCCAGTTTCCTTCATCTGTGTAGAATTTTGTTGCGAATCCTCTAGGGTCACGTGCAGTATCAGCAGAACCACGCTCTCCTCCTACCGTTGAAAAGCGTGTAAATGTATCTGTCTTTTTTCCAATTTCAGCGAAGATGGAAGCTTTAGTGTATGCGGTAATATCATGCGTCACAGTAAATGTCCCATGTGCTCCTGCTCCTTTAGCATGAACAATACGCTCAGGTATCTCTTCTCTGTCAAAATGGGCAAGTTTTTCCATCAAAAGTACATCTTGCATAAGTACAGGTCCTCTTGAACCTGCTGTGATGGAGTTTTGATTATTTTCTACTTTTCTACCATTCGCCATTGTTAAGTCTGTCTTTTTCATTTTAAATCCTTTTCTATTTTAGAGGATAATTTTTATCCATAAGTAATTCTACATAGTTAATCCTTAAAGGATAATTATTTTCCTTTTAATAAAATATTATGAATAATTAGTTATAAAAGTAAATTACTGAATGTTGAGATATGAGAATAATAAAATAAAGATAAAAGAAGAGGAATATTTAGAAGAGATAAGATAGAGGCAATCCTCTATCTTTAGTAGGGTAGACTAGTTTACTGTCACTTCTACAGGAGTACCTTCCCAGATACCGTGTTTAGTACAGTAACCATGTGCAACAAGGTTAAGTTTTTTACCTGTTGGGATGATAGTAAATGTAGTTGTATTGTGTGCTTTAGTGTTACCAAGTGTTCCTGGAACATAAGTAGCTCTTGCAAGTAAAGTTTCACCATTATACAGTGTTACAGATTCGATATAGTGATCAAAATCATCTGGGTGCGTATATTCGTTACCCATTTTAACTGTTACTTCAAATGGCTCACCAGCAGTTGCTGTGTCTGCACAAGTGATAAATGGTGAGTGTCTGTCGATAAGGTCTTTCTTTGCTTCTCTATCTACTTCGCTGATGTCTACGTATTTGTTAATTTTTGGCATATTATTTCCTTTTTTATGTTTGATAAGACTATTATAGCACAAGTAAAATTAAATAGGATAAATTTTGTCCTATTTAATTAATTTTCTTCTGTTATGTAACTTTGTGCCCATTTTTTTATGCTGTCTCTTTGTACTTTTGTAAGTTTTGCATCTTCATGTAAGTTCAAGTACATAGGGATAGGCATACTGAAGTTTATGCTTTTTACTATACCTTTATAAAGTTTTTGCTTTTTATCTTCATCATAGCTCTCCCATCTTTGAAAGTTTAGCCATGCTCGACCTTGCTTAATATGGCTTCTCACTTCCCATGACAGTGGTGCAATATTTCCATACCAAGGCATTTTAGTTTCATAAGAGTGACAGTCATAA
>SOIK01000269.1 GCA_004377245.1 Sulfurovum sp.
CATATAGAAGCGATAGTAAAGTATGATAGATGTGAGGTACATCGAAAAACTTTTAGAGTAAAAGGCGTTGATGAACCAACGCTCTTTTAAAAGAGATTAGCTTAGAGTGAAGCCCCATTCACAGTTAGTTTTCCTTTGATAAATTCAATTTTATAGATTTTTTTACCATCTTTTTCAATAGGTGGTAAGAGCATCAATACCATCATCGCTTTTGGTTGCTGTGAGATAAGGGTAAAGAGTTCTGTTGAGACAGAGATGTTTGTCTTGCTGGTAAGAGAATTAAGTGCTGCTAATGGATTTTGAGAGACTGCATTGATATCAAATGATTTGTCAATAGCTAATGAAGAACTGAGTGTAAATCCATCCATTGTTGTCCCATCTTCTGCTATCTTTTTAACGGAAAAATTTGGAATACTCATTGTGATACCTTTAGAGAGTATCTTCTGACTGAGTGCATTAATGGCTTTTTCATTATTGACATCGACACCTTGAAGTGCTTCAAATGCAACTATATCAAGGTTGTCAATTTTGAAATCAAAGAGTATATCATTCATCTTATATTTTTTTTGCTCTTCAATGAGTTCAATCTCATCTGTTTTTGTAGTGATAGAACTTTTTACAAGATCATTTTTGACACTACTCACAGCATTGACATTTAGATCTTTTATAAGCATTGAAAATTCCGGTTCGCCTTGGATTTCAATCTTCTCAACACTGTAACCAGATTTAGAATCATAAGGAGATGGACCAATGAGTGTGTAGTTGGATGTAAGGTTTGAAAGTTTCATAGTAAGTTCTTTACCTGCATCCAAAGAGAGAAGTTTGAGTGTTTGTTCAACTCTTTTTACCTTCTCGTTCTCTATGTCCCCTTTGAATGTGAAGCCTTGACTTATAAATGTTACTTTTTCATCTGCTTCAAATGTTTCATGGATATCTTTTATATGTCCCTTGAAACCTGAGAGTAGTTTATTAAAATCAAGATGTACGAGTAATGTTTTGGCTGCCATCATCTTTTTTATACGTGCAACTGCTTCTTTATCATCTTTATCTGTACTTTGCAGCATGCTTTCTGGAAGTCCTACAGGGTAGATGTCTAATGAAAGAGCACTATAACTGTCATTAAGATATTTTGCATCTACACCTATTTTCAACCCTTGAAATAAAAGAATATCTTCTTGGTTTACCTGCGCACCTTGAGAACTTAAGTAGCTGGTGATCTTAGTAGGGTCATCAAAACTAACCACAAAATGTTCTTCTGTCTCTTTGATCTCCCTATCTTTTACCCCAAAGCCATTTGCTTGTAAAGTTGTCAACTCGTTATTGACTTGTTTTTTTAGCTCTTCTGTAATTTGAGTAGAACCGGCCGCAAAATAATAGATAGCCGCAACTATAACAAGTCCAATAATACCAAATCCTGATTTCTTCACGCGTATTCCTTTAGTTTGATTGAGGATAGAGAGCTTTTAGATGCTCCATCTTTTTACCCATATTGAGTAGTGTCATATCGGCAAGTGTAAGTGCCATCATCGCTTCACATACGACGGAACCTCTAATGGCAACACAAGGATCATGCCGTCCTTTCAGGTTACATTTTACCTCTTCATTATGGGTAGTGATCGTTTGTTGCTCC
>SOIK01000124.1 GCA_004377245.1 Sulfurovum sp.
AAAATATTTCATAGTTGAATGCTACGAGACAAAGACTATATTTGGGCTTAAATACTATTTGAAATAATCTATAATTATAACTTTTTACTCTTTTTTTACATTGTAATGATATTATTACGGCACCAATTAAATAAACATGAAAAAAGGACATCTATGACAAGAATTAAAATTCAGTACAGTGAGGCACTAAATGCCGAATCTTAAAAAATTTATCATCCTACTAATGATGAGTATAGGAATGCTACATGCCCAAGATGAAGTAGCAAAAGTAGTCTATGACTTAACAACAAAAGATTTAGCAAACTTTGAACTAAAAGTTTTAAAAGGGATCGTAGCAAACAAAGCACATTATGAAGGCTCTTTAAGAGAATTAGACGTAGTCGTAGTCATTCATGGTGGAGCATACAGGTTTTTCACAAAAGACCCTATGCACTCTAAATTTAAAGATGATAAAGCACTTATGGAGACACACAAAACACTTGCAAAACGCATAGCATCTATGGTCAAAACCTATGATGTAACGTTTCTCATGTGTGGTGCTGCTATGCCTAAACATGAATTAAAAGCAAAGGATGTTTATAGCTTTGTAAAAATCATTCCAAACTCAACCATCGGGTTGATAGATAAACAAAATGAAGGGTATGCGTATATACCTATTAAGGATTAAACTCTTTAACCCCTAAAAGATGTATTTCTTTTTGGGGCTCTCTTGGTGTGTATAACTTTAAATAGTAAATGAAAAAGTAGATCCCTCATCTACCTTGCTTTGAATATCAAGTTTACTCTTATGTAAAGTGAGGATGGTTTTGACGATGGAGAGTCCTAGTCCCATGGAGCTATCCCAGTTGTGGGTACCTGAACGGTAGAATTTTTTAGTGACTTTATCTAGATCTTTATCGTTGATACCTACACCCTTATCACTAATTGAGACACTATTTTCTTCTACCTGAACAAGCACCTCATCTTTAGAATACTTCAGTGCATTCTCTATAAGATTTTTAAGCACCAGTTCTATCAGTGTGCGGTCTGCTTCTACAACATGAGATTCTCCTTTTATGAGTATCTCCCTGCTCTTATACTGCTCTTCTAATGCAAGCTTTACCTCTTGGGCTAAAGTATAAATGTCAAAAGAGCTTTTATGCAGTGTTGCCTCACCGCTCTCAAACTTGTTCCACAGTATTAGACGACCTAGAAGTGCTTCTATTTTATTACCATTGTTATAAATTTTGCCTAAGAACTTCTCTTGCAGTGGCTTAGGAATCTCTGGGTCATCTTGTAAAGTTTGTGAGTATCCCATGATAGAAGCAATAGGATTACGGAATTCATGTGCGATAGCTGAGAGCATATCGGCACGTTGTCGGTTTTTGAGTTTGAGCTTTGCGTTGTAGCGCTGTTTTATGTCTTCTCTTTTTTTAGCTTTTTTGAGTGCTTGAATAAGGTTTTGGTTTATCTCTTCAAACTCTTGCGTAAAAAAACGTGCCTTATAGTCAATCTGATCTATCTCTTCAAGATTTGCCAAATATTTATTCACTGTAGTCAACTCTTTTTGCATACGTTTCGCACCACGATAAATAGAGAAAATAAAAATCGAAAATGCTAAAGCAAGAAGAAAAATGGGGAGTATTGCATC
>SOIK01000198.1 GCA_004377245.1 Sulfurovum sp.
TCATGTGCTAAGATCGCTGCTCCGTATGCAGTGGTTATTTGAGGAAATTCAGGGATAAATATCTCTTTACCCAATTCATTTTCTATTGCCTGAACCAACCCACCGTTAAGTGCAGGTCCTCCATCAAAATAGATTCCCTCTTTTATACCAATTCTTTTGACAAGTTTTATGATTCTTTTTGCAATAGAGTAATGAACTCCTGCAACAATATCCTCGACACTATGATCATTTCCCAAGAGTCCTATTATTTCAGATTCTGCAAATACTGCACATGTACTGTTGATCGCCAAAGGGGTACCTTCTGATTTAAAGTGATACTCACCTAGCTCATCAACTTCAAGCTCCAAATTCATAGCAACCACATCCAAAAATTTTCCCGTTCCTGCCGCACACCTGTCATTCATAGCAAAGTTTACCACATTTCCTTCGCTATCAAGTGAAATTGCTTTGGAATCCTGACCACCAATGTTTATAATAGTTTTAATTTCACACTCGCCCTGTGCTGCAGCTACTGCACCCATAGCATTTGCTGTTATCTCACTTATATTTTCATCTGCTTCTTTAAATAGTTTTCTTCCATACCCCGTTGAAACAGTATATACTACATCTTTTTCATCGATACTTAATTCATTAAGCATCTCTTTTAGACTCTGCTTTGCATACTTATAAAACATACTTCCACTGGCACTTATTCTATGTCCGACTAACTGTTTGTTCTCATCTACAAGTGCAACTTTAATAGCTGTTGAGCCTATATCAATTCCTGCAAAGTATTGCATTAACGTTTCCTTTTTCTATTTTTAAGTGATTCTACAAATGCTTCAATCCTGGTTGTCAGTTGTCCTAAATGACTCGGAGAGTAATCACTCTCAAGATAAATAACAGGTATGCCTTCTTTCTCCATTGCCTCTAAAACAGACCTCTGTTCCATCTCATACACTTGACATCCTGCAAATGCCTGGTAAACAACACCATCAGCCTTATACTCTTTAACCAGATCAACTATTCTTCTTTTTCTATCTTCATTTTTTGTAAATATTGGGCATGTACACCCTTTGAGATATCTGTCTGCAACACTATCAAGCATATCATTTACAAACCACTCATCAACACTTACCATATCGTTAAACATTCTATTGGATGAACATGTCTCATCTGCAACGATTATAGCATCTGATTGCTCTATTAAAAGAGGGATTTTTAGATTTGGAAAGATTGGAGGTGAACCGGTATAGACAATTCTTGGACTTCTTTTATGTGCAACATTGACTTCATCTTCCACTCTTTGTTGTGTCTCTTTTAAAAGTTCTCTCATAGCTTCTATCCAATTATCTATCTTATCAAAGAAAAAAGCATTTGTAACAAGGAACATATCTACTCCTAATATAGGAGAGTTTATGTTTTTTCTTAGTATGTTGAGCTTGTGATAGAGATGCTGAGCATAACCAACTTTTTTGATTGCCTCTTTTAACTTTTTTCTTGTTAGTTTTTTATTCAGATCAGTTGATAACTCTTTTGTAAACTTTCTGACACTCCGTCTCCAGTATTCTCTACTCTCTTCACTCTCTTTTGTTCTTGGAAATTCCATATCATAGACTGAAAATCCCATATCTTCAATTATGGCACC
>SOIK01000212.1 GCA_004377245.1 Sulfurovum sp.
AATTCCCCACAAATGCTCACTGGTTTTGTAGCTTTTTTGACAATGTTTTCAATGGCATCAAATATAACGGGTGAAAGTTCATCTGTTTTGAGTGTGGGGTGTGTTCTTTCTACTGCAAAAAGGTATTGTGTAAGGTCATTGGTACCGATGGAGTAGAAATCTACGACTTGATTAAATGTTTCTATCAAAAAGAGTACGGAAGGTACTTCTATCATGATACCAAATTGGATATGTGCAATGTCAAGTTGATGCTTTTTTGCTACTTCATATGCAAAGTATTTTGCTTCATTGAACTCTTCAACGGTACTTATCATGGGAAACATGATCTTAAGTGCTCTGTTTTTTGAAGCAAGAAAAATAGCCTGTAGTTGTTCTGCCATTATTTCGGGATGGGTTTGAAAAAGTCTTACCCCGCGTATGCCTAAAAAGGGGTTCTCTTCTTTAGGTAAATTCATATAAGGCAGAGCTTTATCTCCACCTATGTCAAGTGTCCGTACGGTAATGTCATCAAAATGAGCAAATATCTCTTCATAGGCTTTCACTTGCATTTCAAAAGAAGGTTTTTCTTCTTTAAATAAAAACTCTGTACGTAGAAGTCCTATACCATCAGCACCTTCCTCTTTGGATGTTTTAGCAGAGCTAACATCGATAACATTTGCAAGGACTTTAATGGTCTTTCCTTTTTTTGTATGTGCAGACTTAAAACGTTTTGTTGAGGCTAAAGCTTTTTGCTCGGCATCTTTTTCTAAACGGCTTTTTGCTTTTTGTAGATCAGCTTGACTGGGAGTGATAACCACTACACCACTATGGGCATCTAAAATGACATTTGTTTCTTCAGTAAATAAAGAAGTGTCTGCTATGAGGGAGGAGATGCCAGCCCCTCGAAGTAAGATGGCTGTATGAGAGTTGATAGAAGTCTCTTTAAGAATAACACCGGCAACGTGAGTTTGTGACAATTTCTCTATTTGACTAGGGAGTAGATCGTTGGCCAGCAGTATGAATGACTTGCCTGGGAAGAGAGCTTCTACCTCTACCCCTAAGTGTTTGTTTACCCGTTGTAAAATATCTTTATAGTCACTTATCTTAGCTTCTAGTTTAGTCCCTAAAAGTTGTGAAGATGATTCTTCTATAAGATCTTCTAAGACTTCAAGTGTATGGGCTTTTGTTTGTAGTGAAATCAAGAGCTCTTTTTGAGCAAGATATATGTCTGCATCACCATTCTTTTTTTGTGAAGTGTAAACCATTTCAAGCTCATCTATACTTTTGTTCAGAGCCTCTTCAAAAGTAAGTTGGCTCTCTTTTTGGATCTCTATTTGTTGATAATGATATACTGGAGCGATAGCCATACCATAAGAGATGATATCTCCTTCTATGGCACTGCCTTCATAACTGTAAGTCTCTTTTTCTATCTGCTTGACCTCTTTGTCGTTATGCATTAGTGTTTCAAAAAGTGTATGCAGTTTTTCAAGTGCTTCGTCTGCTTTTTTGCCTCTTGTTACAAGTGTAAAACTATCCCCTTTTTCCAAAGAAAGAGATAACAAGGTATTGACACCTTTTGCATCCACGGTTTGATCTTTAAATGTAGCAGTGACTTGACAAGAGAAAGTCTTGGCTACAGAGACAAAC
>SOIK01000041.1 GCA_004377245.1 Sulfurovum sp.
GATGAAAGCAACAGAACGATTTTTTGGATTCGAAGAAGATTTTAGAGACCCTTTTGCACGTGATAGAGACAGGGTGCTGCATTGTAGTTCTTTTAGGCGTTTAGAGTATAAAACACAGGTTTTTTTAAACCATGAGGGAGACGACTTTCGTACACGTTTAACACATTCACTAGAGGTGAGCCAGATAGCACGGACTCTTTCACGCATGTTAGAGCTTAATGAAACCCTTGCAGAAGTCATCGCTCTTTCTCATGATTTGGGACATACTCCTTTTGGACATGTTGGGGGTGATGAACTGGATAAACTGCTTAAAGCTGATGGTAGAGTTTTAGGTTTTGAACATAACTTTCAGTCCTTTAGAGTACTCACTAAACTAGAAAAACGTTACAAAGATTTTGATGGGCTTAACCTTACTTTCGCGACCCTGGAAGGGGTTCTTAAGCACTCATACCCTTATAAAAAACCTTTCTTGGAAGGACTGGATCAACGTTTTGATTTAAAAAAACACCCCTCACTTGAAGCGATGGTAGTAGATCATGCAGATGAGATAGCCTACACTTCACATGACATTGATGATGGCATCAAATATGGGCTTATTGCTTTTGATGATTTGTTAGAAGATGCGCTTTGTCTTAGAGTAGATGAGATGGTACAAAAAGAAGGCATTAAAAGAGGTGAAAAACTTTACCGTCATCGTTTTGTTGCAGGACTTATTAAGTTGCTAGTAGAAGATTTTATAGAAAACTCAAAAGAGGGTGCAAAAAAATATCGTAAAGATTTGCCTATTGTGGCGACTTTAGATGCAAAATCACCCTTACCAGTAGGTTTTTCAAAACAGACTCAAACAGAACTTAAAAAGCTTAAAAAATTGCTTTTTTCCAAACTCTACAGACATGAAAAAATCGTACGTAAAATGCATGCAGGAAAGCAATGTATTAAAGGACTCTACAGAGCATTTGTAGAAGACATTGATTTGTTACCACCCCACCAAAAAGAGCTTTTTGAAGTGCATACAAAAGAGCGTGTTATCGCCGATTATATCGCAGCTATGACAGACCGTTACGCGATGAAAACCTACCATGAAATGTATGGATTTTCATTATAGAAGAAAATTTGGGTATAATTCGCGAAAATAAATAGGGATCGTAGCAGTTTGCTTACACCCATGCTTAGGACATTTTATGCAAAAGATTAAAAACATTGCCGTTATCGCACACGTTGACCACGGTAAAACAACACTTGTTGATCAACTACTTCAGCAGAGTGGAACATATGCAGCGCACCAAGAGGTGCAAGAGAGAGCGATGGATAGTAATGAGATCGAAAAAGAGAGAGGGATCACGATCCTTTCTAAAAACACAGCTATTACTTATGGTGATCATAAGATCAACATTATCGATACTCCTGGTCACGCAGATTTTGGTGGTGAAGTTGAGCGTGTTCTTAAGATGGTAGATGGTGTACTTCTTTTGGTAGATGCACAAGAGGGTGTTATGCCTCAAACAAAATTCGTACTTAAAAAAGCGATCGCACTTGGGCTTATCCCGGTAGTTGTTATCAACAAGATCGACAAAGACGGTTCAGATCCAGACAGAGTAATGGACGAAGTATTTGACCTTCTTGTTGCACTTGATGCAAACGAAGAGCAACTTGAATTCCCAGTACTTTATGCAGCAGCGAGAGATGGTTATGCTAAATGGGAAATGGAAGATGAAAATAAAGATATGACACCACTTTTTGATGCAATTATCGAAAAAGTACCTTATCCAAAAGGTTCACCGGACAATGACACTCAAGCACAGGTATTTACACTTGACTCTGACAACTTTGTTGGACGTATCGGTATTACACGTATATTTAACGGTAAAGTGAAAAAAGGTGATGAGTATCTTCTTGTAAAAGCATGTGGAGCTAAATCTAAAAGCCGTATCTCTAAACTTATCGGCTTTAAAGGTCTTGAGCGTATCGAGATCCAAGAAGCTGAAGCAGGCGACATTGTAGCTATCGCAGGATTTAATGACATTGATGTAGGTGACTCTGTATGTGACCCACAAAACCCAGTTGCACTAGATCCTATGCATGTTGAAGAGCCTACACTGTCAGTTGTTATATCTGTAAACAATGGTCCTTTGGCTGGTACAGAAGGTAAACACGTTACTTCAAATAAGATCCAGGATAGACTTGCAAAAGAGATGGAAACAAATATCGCGATGCGTATGGAACCACTTGGTGATGCATCATTTAAAGTTTCAGGTCGTGGTGAGCTTCAGATCGGTATTCTTTGTGAGAATATGAGAAGAGAAGGGTTTGAATTCCTTCTTGCTCGTCCGGAAGTTGTAACGAAAGAGGAAAATGGTGTAAAAATGGAACCATTTGAGCACCTGGTAGTAGATGTTCCAGAAGAGTTCCAAGGTGTTGCCATAGAAAAACTAGGTAAAAGAAAAGCAAACATGACTTCACTTACGCCTATGCCAGATGGTACAGTAAGACTTGAATTTGAGATCCCAGCTCGTGGTCTTATTGGGTTTAGAAATGAGTTCCTGACTGACACTAAAGGTGAAGGTATCATGAACCACTCTTACTTAGAGTATAGACCTTATTCAGGTACGGTTGAGAGTAGAACGCCAGGTGCATTGGTCTCTATGGACAACGGTGAAGCAGTAGCCTTCTCTATCTTTAACCTTCAAGCAAGAGGTGTTATGTTCATCAGCCCACAAGACAAAGTCTATAGTGGTATGGTCATCGGTGAGTCTTCAAGACCAGGTGACCTTGACGTGAACCCACTTAAAGGGAAACAACTTACAAACATGAGAACATCTGGTGCAGATGATGCCATCAAACTTGTAACTCCAAGACCTATTACTCTAGAGTCTGCGATGGAGTGGATAGAAGATGATGAGTTGATCGAAATTACACCTATTTCTGTTAGAATTCGTAAGAAATCTTTAGATCCGGTAGTGAGAAAAAGAGCTGCAAGAGATAAAAAGAACGCAGATAAATAATAATATTTAATTCTTTTCGTCATTCTCGGGTTAAGCCTGAGAATGACGAGTATAACAACTTCCCCTCTCCACACACTCCATTAGACCAAATTTACAGCAAACTAAAAGACTATGGAATTTTTATTTTGGACCAAATCAAGAAGTTTTTCCTGCTCTAAGTCCACTAACCCAGGCAAAATGAAAGTTAAACCCTCCCCTGTCTCCATCAACATCAAGTATCTCACCAGCAAAGAAAAGATTTGGAACAAGTTTTGATTCCATGGTTTGTGGATTGATTTCTGTGGTGTTTATGCCACCTGTGGCTACTTCTGCACCTTTGAAGCCTTTGGTATCGTTGATGGAGAGTTTGAGGTTTTTGAGAGTGTAGACTAGTTTGCCTACCTCTTTTCGGTTTAGGTCACCTTCACATTTTATTTTACATTTCGATTGTTCTAAGATAATGTGAATAAGTTTTTTATTAATGACTCCTTGCAGCCAAAGTGTGAGTGGCTTTGTGCTCTCTTTTTGTATACGGTTTAGTAGTAGGTTGGTGAGCTTCTCTTTGCTTAGCTCTGGCATGAGGTCTAGGCTTAGTTCACAGTAGTTATAGTCTGCTAACCTTGTACTTGCTTCTCGGCTTAAGTCCAGTATGGCAAGTCCGCTGATGCCATAGTTTGTGAAGAGGAGATCGCCTTGTTTCTCTGTGATGTACTCACCGTTGGCGTAGAGTTTAGCGATGCCTGCTACTTTGACACCAGATGCACCTTTGACCCAACTCTCTTCAGAGCAAAGTTGCACAAGTGAAGGATGACTTGGGATGAGTGTATGTCCCATACTTGTTGCAAAGTGGTAGCCAGAGTCATTACCGCCCAGTTGTGGAGCAGCGGGTGAGCCTGAGGCAAGAAGCAGTTTTTCACAGGTTTTTGTACCTTGTGAAGTTTCTAGTGTAAAAGTATTCGCTTCTTTGCTTATGGAAATGACAGCACAATCACAAATTATCTGTACCCCTGCCCTCTTTGCTTCATACTCAAGTATCTCTACGACTGAACTCGCCTGCAAAGACATAGGAAACATTTTACCTTCTTTGTCCTCTATGAGTTCAAGTCCAATAGATGTGAAAAACTTTTCTATTACTTCAAAGCCATAACCCCCTAAAACTTCTTCTATAAAACTAGGATTTTGTGAATGAAAACGATTTGGGGAGATGTGTTTGTTGTCAATGTTACATTTTCCATTACCAGAGACGAGTATCTTTTTACCTATCTTGTTATTTTGTTCAAGTAAAGTAACACTCTGCCCTGCTCCAGCAGACGTAATAGCAGCGATAAGTCCACTAGCTCCAGCACCGATAATTATCATAGGTTTATTATTCATAAGGTATTATATCTTTTTGATAATAAAAGGAGTTGCATGTCAGCATTAGTAGAGTTCAGTATGTTCCCCACAGAACAAACCCAAAGTAAAAGTGCATTTGTCGCACGTGTTTTAGACATCGTCGATAAAAGTGGACTACCCTATCAGCTTACCCCCATGGGAACTATCATGGAGGGTGAAACGGTAGAAGAGGTTTTAGCAGTGATCAACAAAGCTTATGAAGAGTTACAAGTGGATTGTGAGCGTGTGTATTGCTCCATCAAGATAGATTATCGTAAAGGTCCGGTAGGGCGGCTAGATAAAAAAGTGGGTTCCGTAGAAGCGAAATTAGGGCGGAAGCTTAGAAGTTAGTTTTTGCTATAATTCCACAAATATTAAAGGAGAAGATTATGTGTGTAGAGAGAGTACAGCGTTTAATGATGGCGATCATGTTAGGGCTTGTCATGGGATTAGCAGGTGCAGGAATGCTTAAAGTGGCATTCTTGTTGCAGCTTTTTGTGATGATTATGTTGATTGTCTGGGCATTTACAAATTTTTGCCCCTCTACATATATACTTAAAAAGATACTTCCTCCTTGTAACTTTGAAGAGAAAGAGTAGTCATGTCAAATATATCATATAAAGATGCCGGTGTAGATATCGATGCAGGTAATGAGTTTGTAGAAGCGATCAAGAGTGATGTCAAATCAACGTTTGATGAAAATGTCATCGGTGGTATCGGCTCTTTTGCAGGCGCGTATGCACTTCCAGCAGGATATAAAGAGCCAGTGATCCTCTCTGCTACAGATGGTGTAGGAACGAAGCTTCGTATCGCTATAGAGAGTGGCAAGCTTGATACGGTAGGTATTGACCTTGTAGCAATGTGTGTCAATGATCTTATCTGTAATATGGGTACACCGATGTTCTTCCTTGATTATTATGCAACAGGTAAATTGCTTCCACAAAATGCAAAAGATGTTGTTGCCGGTATCGCAGAGGGTTGCCGCCGTT
>SOIK01000178.1 GCA_004377245.1 Sulfurovum sp.
ATCGTCCAAGTATAAGGTACAGAGCCACCTGTTGGCATGAAACTGGCATCTGCTACAAACAGATTAGGTACATCGTGGGCTTGACAATATTTATTGAGCACTGAAGTTTTAGGATCATTTCCAAAACGGCATCCTCCTGCCACCAGATTTTGAGGGGGAGAAGAAGAGACAGAACTATAGATATTCTTTGCTCCCATCTCTTCTAGTACTTTTTCACACTTCTTTGCGATATATTTTCCTACTTTAACATCTTGAGGATGTGCCTCTAATCGAAGTTTTCCAACAGGCATGCCATATTTGTCTTTATGGGTTTCATCTAGTGCTACAAAACAGTCATCGTTGGGAAGCCAATCATTAAAGATCTCAAAGCGAATACTTTTACTCTCTGTAAATCGCTTAACAAGACGTTCACCCAACGCCTTACCCCATACCAACTTTCCATCCTTCTCGATATTCTTACGTGCCCGAGAAATGATGTTTTGATGTTCGAACATAAACTCTACAGAGCCTCCTTTGAACTTACCGTCCCACCAGTGGTCTATAAAATACCAGTCCAAGATAGAACGATTGACAAAAAGTCCCGTTGTCATAAGATCTTCAAATTTGATATGTTTTAAGCTCTCTTTGTGTAACTCACCCTGTCCTGACCCCCCTGCAGAGAAGATCAAATTTTTCCCTAACTCTCCACTACTGTTTGCTAAACCATGGGGATGATATCTGTTTGATGAGTTGAGCAAAAGTCTTGCACTTTCATGTGCTTGTGCTGCCACAACAAACATCTTTGCAGATATATGCTTCTCTTTACCGGTAATAGTGTCCACCACCACAGCATACTCTACCTCATCTTTTTTACTTGTATGTAGATATTTGACATACGTATTGCTCATGAGAGTCAAGTTTCCTGTGGCAAGGGCTGGTTTAAGCAGTGCCTCTCTTGAACTTCCTTTTGCACCAGAACTACACCCATAACTTCCACAAAAGTTTGAGTAGTAGCACGCATTACGATGTCCCTTATCTTGAGACAATACCGCACGTGGTGTGACCAAGGGAACAATGTCAAGTGCTTTACAACTTTTGTCAAGCAGTTTTACCACTGCATTCTCTTTTGTTGGAGGTTGTGGAAAATCCGGTGTACTTCTTGGTGGTTCATACGGGTGTTTCTCGTACTTCCCTGTGATACCTACGAGTTCTTCTGCCAAGGCATAATAAGGCTCCAACTCTTCATAAGAGATAGGCCAGTCTACTACATTGGCACCTTTTATCTCTCCATACTTACTTTTGAGTCTAAAATCATCAGGATGCATACGATGTAGCATTCCGCTCATCAAGTTTGACGATCCTCCTACAATGTTACCATTCCAAAAACTCCAACCAGACTCATGCGTAGGTGTAGCTACCCACTTTCCATCTATCTTCTCTTCTATCGTATGGTATTCCTCTAACAGGTTTGGAGTAACGATATCTCTACGAGCATAGGCTAACTCATCTTTAGAAAACTCATCACGCTTGATAAGACGCCCTTTTTCTAATACAGCTACCCTGTATCCTGCTTTACATAAAGTATATGCCACTGCACCACCACTTGCACCAGAACCAACGATAACTACATCATACTT
>SOIK01000235.1 GCA_004377245.1 Sulfurovum sp.
GGTAAAAATCTATCATGCAGATACTTCACAGAAAGGTCAATAGCAGACTGAAGTGCTGCATCTGTAAAGCTGATGTTATGATACGCTTCATACTTGTGCTTTATGCCCTGTAAGATAGTCATCGTATCTTCTATGCTTGGTTCTTCAACATCTATTTTTGCAAATCGACGGCTAAGTGCCTTGTCTTTGTCAAAAAAGTTTCTATACTCTGCGTATGTTGTCGCACCGATACACTTCAAGTCTCCACGTGCCAATGCAGGTTTCAGTAGGTTGGATGCATCCATACTTCCACCACTTGTGGCTCCTGCACCTACCATAGTATGGATCTCATCGATGAAAAGAATGGCATCATCTTGTGCTGTAAGTTCTTGTATGATGCCTTTAAGACGTTTCTCAAAGTCCCCTCTGTACTTTGTACCTGCCACCAATGCACCCATATCAAGTGCAAAGACTTTAGCATCTTTCAGGACATCCGGTACTTCACCCTCAGAGATCTTAAGTGCAAGTCCCTCAGCGATAGCTGTTTTACCTACCCCTGGTTCTCCTACTAGTAACGGGTTATTTTTCTTACGACGACAAAGTGTCTGCATCACACGTTCTATCTCATCTACGCGCCCAACAACTGGGTCTATCTTCCCTGTTTCTGCCAGTGCCACAAGTTCCATAGTAAACTGATCTAAAAATGTCTCTTCTTTCTTATGCTCTTTCGTATCTGCTTGCGTTGCCGTATCACAGTGAGAGATAACTTCAAGCACATCTACACGAGAGATACCCTCTTTTTTCATAAGGTACACCGCGTAAGAGTGCTCTTGCATAAAGATAGCTGCTATCATATCCCCTATACTGGCTTCCGTTCTGCCAGCGCTATGGATATGTGTCATCATATCATTGATGGCACGAGAGAGTGCTACTGTCTCAAATGGTTCTACCGCTTCTTTGAGAGAAGGGATAGTTTTATTAATATGCTCGATGATACCCTCTTCGAGCAATTCAAGGTTTGCATTAAGTGTAGAGAGTATCTCTACTCCTGCTTCACTTCTGATTACAGATAAAAATACATGTTCTACTGTCAAATATTCATGTCTATTTTCTTTGGCATATCTGACAGCTTGTTTAAATACATCATTAAGTGCTATGCTGATCATGGTTTAATCCTTTCACATAATCTTATTAAATTCTTCATAAAAGCGACTAGTCGCTTGAGCTTCCTGCTGTAGGAAACTTAGTGTTAACAATCAAAAAAGAAAAAGATGCTTCAAAGCACGTTTTTAATTTTTGACAAATAGATAGCTTTGCCATCTATGCGTCCTCTTCAATCGTCGCAAGCAATGGAAATTCATTCTGCTTGGCTGACTGTTTTACTTGTTGTGCTTTGGTTTGGGCTATCTCGAAACTATACACACCACAAATGGCTCTATCTTTTTCATGTATCTGAAGCATGATCTGTACAGCCTGTTCTTCACTCTTATGAAAAATACCTGTCAATACATCTACCACAAAATCCATACTCGTATAGTCATCATTGTGCAATAGTACTCGAAACATCACTGGTTCCTGTAGTTCTAACTCTACGTCTAACTCTTCTTCAAACTTTGGCATATTATGTTAAAATCCT
>SOIK01000172.1 GCA_004377245.1 Sulfurovum sp.
TATTAACTTTAGGAGAGTACAAATATTAACACTTCTTTTTATCCTTACTGTTATCTAAAAACTTTTGAAGATAGCCTTTTGCTTCTTCATGCCCTAAAAAGGCAGCCTTTTGATACCAAAATGCTGCCTTTTGACAACTTTTTTTAACCATATAACCTTTTTGATAGTGACGGGCAAGATACCCTTGTGCATTTACCTCACCCTCTTTTGCAAAACGATGTAGATTTTTTACTTTTCTTTTTTCTCCATGATAATATTTGATGGTATTGGAAATAAACCAAATGATAAAAAGGAAAAGTCCTACGATGATATAAAGTTCCATATTTTTCATACTACTTTCCTAAACAGAACTCACCAAACATTTTGTCTAGTATCTCTTCACTGTCGTAAGGTTTAGAGATAGAGGAGATAGCTTTCACTGCTTCTTGTAAATGATAAGAGAAAAACTCTAGCTCACCATTCACTAATGGCATTTTAGCTTCTTGAATGGCAGATTTTGCCTTAGTCACAGCCTCTATCTGACGAGCGGATATAAGCATAAGCTCTTCACCTTCCCCTATGCCATCAAAAAGTAGCTCAAGTCTCTTCGTAAGTTTAATGAAACCTGTTTTAGCACTTATCTCAAGTGGGGTATGTACTGAGATTTTTGAACTATCAAAGCTTGTTTCTAAATCAGATTTATTAATAGCAACAATACAATGTTTATCTTCTAAAGTATCAATGATAGAAAGTATTTTTTCATCTTCCTGATCAAATTCTCGTGAACCGTCAAAAAGTGCGATAATCACATCTGCATCTTCGACTGAGCTCATAGAACGTTCTATACCTATCTTTTCTATGATATCATCTGACTCACGTATACCTGCAGTATCTACAAGCCTAATGATATGTGAACCAATGCGTACTTGCTCTTCAATCGTATCTCTCGTAGTACCGGCAATATCACTCACAATAGCTCTATCGTAACTAAGCAGAGCATTAAGCAAAGAACTTTTACCCACATTCGGTTTACCGATAATGGCTACTTTAAACCCTTCTATGAGTCCTCTACGGCGATGACTTGCCTCTACTATTTGTTCTATTTTGTCTGTCAATCCATCAAGTTGACGTACAATATTTTCCATAATATCATCAGGGATATCTTCTTCTGCATAGTCTATCATCACTTCAGAATAAGCCAAAGATTTAAGTAAACCATCCCTACTCTCATCTACAAATGTTTTTAACTCACCTTTCATCTGTTTGGCCAATATCTTAGCAGCATCTACACTTTTTGCTTCGATAAGTTTAGAGATAGCTTCTGCTTCAGTGAGGTCTATCTTTCCATTGAGAAATGCACGTTTTGAGAACTCTCCAGGTTCTGCTAATCTTACCCCATATGAGAGTATGGTATCAAGTATCTCTTGTGCTACTATCATCCCACCGTGGCATTGAAACTCTACTATCTCTTCACCTGTAAAACTGTTTGGAGCAGCGAAGTAGATCATTATAGCCTGGTCTATGAGGGCATCATCTGTAGTATAAAGTGAGGTGAGATGTGCATATCTTGGGGTGATCTTTTCTAAGTGAGAGATTTTATGAGCAATGCTCAATGCGGCTTCTCC
>SOIK01000052.1 GCA_004377245.1 Sulfurovum sp.
ATGGTGACCAGGAGATATTTAGCCTTGAAGAGATGATAGCACTTTTTGACCCTAAGAATATTAATAAATCTTCATCAAACTATAACCTAGATAAATTATTATGGCTCAATGCGCATTACATCAAAAATATGCCAAATGAGAAATTGGCTGCGTTACTTAAAGAGTATGGAGTATCTATAGAAGGACACGATAAATTAGAATTACTTCTTGATGCGACGAAAGAGAGAGGTAAAACACTTGTAGAATTGTCAGAACAGATTAACCTTATTCTTACTACACCAAGCGAATATGACGAAAAAGCATCAAAAAAAGCCTTTAAGGGTGAAGCAAAAACGATTTTAGGTGATTTTGCTGCTATGTTACAAAACTGGGATAAAACGTTACACCTTCCTTGTGATTACCATGAAGTGATGGAAAAGCTTGTGGAGACAAAAGAGATAGGTTTTGGTAAGATAGGTATGCCACTTCGTGTAAGTCTTTTAGGTACTATGACTGGTTCAGGTCTTGATGAGATCATGGCTATCTTGGGTGTAGATGAGACTGTTACTCGTATAGAAAAAGCGATTACTACGATAGAGTAGTTTTCTTTTATGTGTAGGGCTCTGTCCTACAGTTAATTTATTTTTCTGCTTTTCTTTAAAAATAATTTCAAAGATTTTTCTGCGTTATCATCCATCTTATAATAAATATGTTCAAGATACCAAGTAAGTTGTTTTGGAGTAATACCTCGTTTTTTTGCTTCCTGTTTTAAAACATATTGAGGGATTTTAACTTTGGTATGGGAAAAAGACTTAGCTAGTTTTTGAATAGCTTTGCCATGTTTGTTGTAGCATAGTCTAGCAAAAACAAAAGGGAGACCGGTCTCTTTGTACCAGGCTTCAGCCAGGTCGATCCCCTCTCCTCCGTTAAGATAATATTTAAGTGCCGCGTCACCTATGAGAACTTTTCCTTCAAGGCCTAAAACACGTGCTAGTTGATTGGAAGTAGCTGAGGCTGGGTCAATTTGACTTTCTCCCTCTAAAAGTAAAACACTATAGACTTTTTTATGTGCGATGATGCCTAGGTTGGTACATTTACATTTAGCTGAGGTTACAGATGAGATGAAGGCAGCATTGACTTCTCGCCTTTTGAGTGCTTTATTGATTTGTGAAGGGACGGCACGTTTGTATCTGAAGCTCATTTTAGCTGCATTGTTTCTGATGTAACGTTTTAAAAAGAGTTGAAAGGGTAAGAGATTAAGATATGAGATAGATCCAAATAGCATACCAACCCTTTTTTAAGCGTAATTATACCAAACAAGATTTATAATCGCGTTACTATTATAGGACGTTTTTTGAGCAAAGCTCGTAAAACTACGCTGACGCTAAGTCCTTTTCAGCAAAGGGCTCATGTGACTAGTCACATTTAATTAAGAGGAATTTTCTCATGGTAAAAGTAGAATTTTTAGGTCCCATAGGTAAAGCACCTATGGAGATGGAAGCAGCAACACTTGCAGATGTAGCTGTTAAACTCAAAGAAGAGGCTGAACTTAGCTCTTGGTTGGAAAAATGTGCAGTAGCACTTAATGACACAATGGTGAATGACTTAACCACAGTACT
>SOIK01000095.1 GCA_004377245.1 Sulfurovum sp.
GTAATCGTTGCATAAAGATTATCAAACTTATCAAGGGCCGCTACACTCTCTTTTGTAGTGATATGTTCCATAATGATCTTGAGCTTAGGAAACGCACTTGCCAGCTTTTCATAGATAGAGACAAATTCTGCTTCTCTGTCCATGACAAAGCCGCTGGTTTCTCCATGAACACAAAGGGGAATATTTAGTTCACTCATCGCTGAGAGTGCAGGGCGTAACTCTTCTACATCAAAACCGCTTACGCCACCTTCTGAGTGGGTAGTAATGCCTGCAGGGTAAAGTTTGATCGCCGTGATCTCATCACGTACGGACTCTAGAAAAGCCTTGTCATAGCTCGTCTTGAAAAAGAGTGTCATATACGGTGTAAACTTTTCATCACCAATAGCATGCATGATACGTTTTTTATATGCGATGATCTCTTCTTTGCTACTTACAGGAGGTACAAGGTTAGGCATGATAATGGCCCCTGAAAAAGTATGAGCACTAGCCTTAGCAATATTTTCTAACATTTCTCCATCTCTGAGGTGAAGGTGCATATCAAGTGGGGCATCAAGAACCACTGGAGGCGTTAATTGCATTAAAATCCTTTAAAATATAATATTGTGAATGGCTGATATCTTTGGGTACAAACCAATAGATTATCTTCATTTTGCCACAAAATTCATTAAGTTTGAGTGAAGTAGTGACTTTTGGTGGTACAAAAGTCACTACAGGATAATCAATCCCGCCATCAAAAAGTTGATTACAACGTAAGATACGTAAAGTGCTTGCAAGCAATGCTTTATGGGGAGCATTAAACTCAAATTGCCACTTGGCATACTCCGAACATGTAGGGTAGTACCGACAGTTTGCAGGGAGCATTTTTGAAATGTATTGATACCCTTTGATGGGTGCTATCCAGAATTTTTTTGTATCTATTTTTGTATCCTTACTATACCGTCCGCTATTATATAGGACTCTGACATATTCACAGCATGGTAGATAATTGTACCGTACTTTTTACTATAGTATTGTAACAGAAGTTTTTGCAGAGTAGGTTCTGTGGATGGGGTGAACCAGCCGTTGTTGCTTAGGACGATCATTTGCTTGGGGTTGCCTTCATAGAGCTTCTCGCTTGTGGCTTCAAAGCAGATAGCATTTCGGTAGCTTTTATCTCCAATTTTGTAGTCTGTGACTTGACTACTTGCTTTGTAGTCTACCGCGCCGTCATAGAAGACTTTGTTGACCCATTTACTGAGAAATTCTGGAAGTGGGTTACTCTCACCAAAAGGGACGAGCAGTACTTTATTAGCGACTTGGACACGCTCTTTAGTAAAAATATAAGTAGAGTTTCGTGGTACTTTTCCATCCCAGTAGAGACCTCCTGTAACGATAGAGATTTTTTTAGCTTTTTCTTGAAGCCTGTCTATCAAAGCTTGTGAACGGTTGATGAAAACAGGAAAGACAGATTCTGGTAATACGACGAGTGTTTTGTTTGCATCTATGGCGTGCTCAATGGTTTGGAAAAGTAGATCAAATTGTGCAGGGTGGAGCGACTCTTTCCATTTGTCTTTAACGGAGGTGTGGGTAGTGACTATCTGTATATTGTCAGGTATGGTCGATAATGTAGTATTTGTAGGTTGATAGGCTAAAAGTACTAAAAAAAGGTAAAGCAGTTGTTTTTTCCACATGCTCAAAGTGATAGCAATCAAAATGATAGAAAATTGCCATTTTTCAATGCCTAAATAACTCTCTACAAACATGAGTTCAGGTTTGAGCCAGTCGAATCCAAAAGGGTGGATGTAGCTTAACACTAAAAGCCCTGTGGCTTTTAGTGTTAAAGGGAGCAGGGAGCAGGGAGCAGGGAGCAGTAGAGTAATCTTTTTTGCCAGATATGCAATAAACCAAAATATAATTCCATATCCCAATGCAACAAAAAGTGTTACAATGGGGATTGCCCAAACCATGCCATAGTGTTCAAAGCTCAAACCTATCCACCAAAACCAAAAAAGTCCTATGAAAAATCCAGAAAAAAACCAGGTCTTTTGCTCTTCTTGAAGCAGTAAGTAAAGTGAAGTGAGTCCAAAAAATGTCGTTAAAAGCGGATGTGAGAGACCCCAATGTTCAAGATATATGAAAGCAGAGCTTAAAAGTGCTATCAAAAAGCCTCTTGTTAGCTCAAAAGTGCTAAGATATTGTCTAATTTTACTCAAAGGATTCCTTATGGATACTAACGGACTAGCTTCATTTTTGCCACTAATCATTTTATTTGCGATTTTTTATTTTTTAATTATAAGACCGCAACAGAAACATCAAAAAACACACAAAGCAATGCTTGAAGGTCTTGCAAAAGGTGACAAGATCGTCACTACAGGTGGTTTGATAGCTACGATCGTTAAACCTGAAGAAGAGTTTATCAAAATCAAGCTAAATGATGACACTATCGTGAAACTCGATAGAGCTTTTGTATCAAAAAAGGTTGAATTGGGTGAAAACGCTTAATTTTAGAGTTGTAATTTTTGCTTTTGCACTCATCTTTGGGGTGGTTTTTTCTATCCCCTCTTTGACGCAAAGTGACAGCGGAAAGAAAATCACCTTAGGGCTTGACCTTCAAGGTGGGCTGCATATGCTTCTTGGGATTAAAAGTGAAATTGCTATTGAGTCTCGTATCAAGTCTATGGCTGCGAGTGTGAAGTATATCTTCGATGATGAAGAGATCATCTTTGATGACCTTCGTATGCTAGATGGTGAAGAGATCACTTTTGAATTACTGGATAGTGATGATGTTGTTAAAGCAAAAAAACTTCTCAAAGAAGAATTGCCAGGTACTGTTTTAAGTGAAAAAGGATTGAAATTTTCTCTTAAAATGACTGATGAAGAGGTGGCTCGTACGGAACAAAATGCTATCCAACAAGCAGTAGATACCATCCGCAACAGACTTAATGAGTTTGGACTTGCTGAACCAACAGTAGCAAAACAAGGTGAAGACAAGATCCTTGTAGAGGTACCTGGTATCAAAACACAGGAAGATGAACAACGTATCCGCGAACTCATCGCACGTGCGGCACACTTACAGCTTATGGCAGTAGATGAAGATAGAGCAGCAAGAGTGGAAACAATGAGTGCTGATGAAGCAAAAAGTTTTGGTGATGTTATTCTTACAGATGTCAATACACCAGAAAAATATCTGCTTCGTGCTATTCCTGTTTTAGATGGTTCTATGCTGACTGATGCCAAAGTAGGGTTTGATGAAAGCAATCAGCCTGTTATTAACTTTACACTTAACGCGCAAGGTGCCAAAATATTTGGTGACTTTACTGCAAAAAGTGTAGGGAAGCGTATGGCTGTTGTTTTAGATAACAAGGTCTACTCTGCACCAAACATCCGCGAACGCATTGGTGGTGGGCGTGTACAGATATCTGGTAACTTTAAGTTGGCAGAAGCACATGACCTGGCTATTGCACTTCGTTCAGGAGCACTGCTTGCACCTGTGTATGTCATGGAAAAAAGATCTGTGGGACCAAGTTTAGGTGCAGATAGCATTAAAGCAAGTTCGATCGCATTGGTGCTTGGATTTATATTAGTTGTTATTTTTATGGTGCTCTACTATGGTGTAGCAGGTGTTGTTGCCAATGTTGCGTTGATCGGAAACCTCTTTTTAATTTTGGCGATCATGTCACTCTTTGGTGCGACACTTACGCTTCCTGGTATGGCAGGTATCGTCCTGACAGTAGGTATGGCAGTCGATGCCAATGTTATCATTAGCGAACGTATACGAGAGCTGTTGTATCAAGGTAAATCCATTGGAAAATCTATAGAAGATGGGTATAGCAATGCCTTTACTGCTATTTGGGATGCTAACGTAACCACATTGATCGCGGCAACTGTACTTTATGTGTATGGTACAGGTGCCATCAAAGGGTTTGCCCTTACGATGAGTATCGGTATCTTGGCATCTATGTTGACTGCGATTGTAGGAACACATGGTATTTACCAATGGATATTGCCTCGTATCGATAAGAAAAAACTAAACTTCTGGTTTGGTATCAAAGCTGAAGGGGCAAAATAATGGAAATATTTAAATATAAAAAACCTCTTTCGTTGATGAGTAAAAGTAAACGTTTTGGTCTGCTCTCCATCACAGTACTGATACTTGCTCTTGGTTTGATCATCGGTAAAGGCTTTAATTATGGTATCGACTTTGCTGGTGGTACACTCATACAAGTACAGTATGAAGGTAAAGCACCTATCAAAGAGGTAAGAAAAGCGATTGATACAGATAAAGCCTATGAAGGTGCAACTGTTACTTTCTTTGGAGGTGAGGATGAAGTAGTCATTCGTACCAAAATGAGTTCAAAATCTTTAGGTGAAGATGTTGGAGACAAAATCCGAACGCTACTTAAAGATACGGGTAACTTCAAAGTAAGAAGAGTCGATATGGTAGGGGCAAAAGTAGGGTCTGAGTTACGTGAACAAGGACTTATGGCTATGGTACTTGCGATTATCGGTATCCTTATCTATGTTTCATTTAGATTTGAGTGGCGTTTCGCAGTAGCTGCTGTTATGGCATTGTTGCATGATGTCACCATTGCTATGGGCATGATAGTGCTTGTCGGTGTAGAAGTTAACCTCGACATTTTAGCAGCACTTCTTACCATACTTGGGTATTCACTGAACGATACGATCATCGTATTTGACCGTATCCGTGAAGGGATAAGAACAATTAAAAAGCCAGATTTGGGAGAGATCATCGATGAGTCTGTGACACGTACACTTTCACGTACAACATTGACATCTTTAACAACATTCTTCGTTGTTTTATCACTTTATCTTTTTGGTGGAGAGATCATCAAAGGGTTTAGCTTTACTTTACTTGTAGGGATTATCGTAGGTACGTATTCATCTATTTTCGTTGCATCACCTATCTTGATGTGGTTAGGTTTCTCAGTGGGTGGCTTCAGAGAAAAAGAAGCAGCAAAACTCAAAAGAGAGAAAGAAAAAGAGAAAATGCGAGCTATGTATGAAAGCGGTACGCTATAGTCTAAAAGCATTTTTTCTTTTCTCGCCAAAGGCGTAGCTTTTACGAGAAATCATTTAGTGATTTCCTGCATAAGGCTTTAGCCAAAAGTGAGATGAATTGAATGGGGGCTTTGCTCCTATTCAAGAAGAAGATAATAATAGCAAATGCGTGCTATGTACGAAAACGGGACTTTATAGATATCTACGATATAATTAAATTTTAAGGAGTTACTATGCAATGGGGAAAAGTTTTTTATATATTTTTTACGTT
>SOIK01000196.1 GCA_004377245.1 Sulfurovum sp.
TGTTAGGTATGGCAGCTATTATAGGTGGCATCAAGTACGGAGAGCAGCCTTATAATATAGACTCCTCAAACTCTTACCTCTCGATGCTTCTCGTTGCCATAGGTATAGCCATGGTGGTTCCACACTTCATCGATGCAGCGCATATTGATACCTATATGATGTTTAATGTCGTAATGTTCATCTTGCTTTATGTTACTTTTACACGTATTCAGGTGAAGTCACACAGGTACTTTTTTGAGTATAAAGGAGAGGATGAGGTAGAGTGTAAAGAGGGAGAAGTATGTGAACATCATGAGATCAATGGATGGTATCACTCCGTCAATCTTATTTTAGCGATTGTAGCGATCGGTGTTCTCTCTGAAATTCTGGCTATCTTTATGAGCAATACTTTACAAACTTACGGCTTGCCTTTAGCCATAGGTGCGGTAGGTGTAGCTGTTATCTCCGCAGCCCCAGAACTTATCACCGCTGTACGTGCAGCAGTTGACAACCGTATGCAAACAGTTATTAACATTGCTTTGGGTGCTTCTCTGGCAACCATCCTTTTAACGATACCAGCTGTGATTCTTGTGACACGTTATATGGGCATGGATTTGGAACTTGCTATTACTCCGGTACAGGGTGTGATGCTAGGATTAACCTTGCTTGTGAGCATCGTAAACTTCAATGACGGTGAGACGAATGTCCTTGAAGGTTTCTTGCATGTGATTTTATTTGTGGTGTTTGCTTTCTTGTTGTTTGTATAAGAAGCGTTAAGAAAACGACAACTGCTTGTCGTTTTTAGCTTCGGAACCAAAACGGTGCCCTGACCAACGAGAGGAAATGCCCTTGAGGTGCGGAACGAAGTGAAGCCGTGTAGACGAAACCTTAAATTACCGAAACAACCCCACCAATTTCCCAACCACCTCATCATCCGTAAAAACCTTCACATACCGAATATCATAATGAGCAAAGTGTCCTGTTGGTTTGCCATCATTCTCTTTTAGTATCGGGCATTATTTAATTTCTTAATTTTTCCTCGTTGTGGTTCTTTGTATTTTAGTAATTCTATGAGTATTGTTAGTATAATGAGACATGAATAAATTACTTATTATTATATTCTCGGTTCTGTTGTCTTTGTTGCTTGTGATTATGGGTATCTTTTTCTTCTTTTTTAGTCAAAGGGGTAACGACATGCTAAAGCCCTACCTTAAACAAGAACTAGAACAGCAGATAGGTCTACCTGTTGAAATTAGTACGTTTAAACTTGAGTCTGGCACATCTAGGTTGGATATGGTCATCAATAAACAGCTCATTGTACGTGTAGTGGCAAATTACAGCCTATGGGATCAATCGTTTGAGGGTAGCTATCACGTTAAAGCTGACAAGTTTCTTTACAATGATGTGCAGTTAAGACAAGCAGATATCAAAGGAAACTTTAAAGGGTTTGCTGAAGATATCTACGTGGATGGGAAAGGTACAGCTTTAGATGCAGAGGTAGACTACCGTTTAAGAGTCATTGACAACTTACCTCAGAAACTTGAAGTGAACATGAAAGGTGTGCAACTTGCAGAAGTGTTGCAAGTTGCAGGGCAACCGGCCTTGGCACAAGGGAAGATAGATGTAGAAATCAATATGCCAAACATAGGAGAAGATACGACAAAAGGATATGGGCATATAGTGCTAAATAAGGCTTACTTCAATCACAAACTAGTGAAAAAACTTTATGACTATACCCTTCCTGAAAAAAGTTATGTAAGTGGAACAGTAGATGCAACCCTCGAAGGGAAAAATGTTAAACTAGTAGCTGATGCACAAAGCAATCTCTTTGAGGTACAGATAAAAAATGCTTCACTAAACATACTTTCTAAGCAATTGATGGCAGACTATCGTTTAGATGTGAAAGACATGCGTATTTTGACACAAAATAAATTGGCAGGGACTTTCAAGCTAGAAGGGGAAGTGCAGGTGCAAGAGGATGAGGTACAGGCTACAGGGAAAAGTAATTCTTTAGGGGGTGAACTTCGGTTTACTGCGGGTAAAACATCGAAGATAACCTTTGAGAAACTTGCATTAGAGAAGCTTCTGCATTTACTAAAACAACCTAACTATGCAAAAGGTGAATTGAGTGGTACGATTGTACTAGATGATAGCAGTATGAATTCAGGGACGTATGTATTGAGCATAGATAAAGGTACATTAGAGTCTAGGAGTATAGCAAAAATGTTTGGATACAAAATCCCTGCAAAGAACTCCTTTTCATTACAGTCCGAAGGGAAAATAGCCAACAAAAAACTCACGGCAAACGCCACGTTACATTCAACGTTGTCAGATGTGACATTGTCTGAGATAAAGTATGATTTGGCACAGAAAGTGTTGGTTTCAAACTATGATGTGTTACTCCATGATGTCAGAGCATTCATGCCAGCGTCTAAAGTGAGTAAAGGCACTGCGGTAAGTGCAAAAGGTATGCTCAAGTTTACAGATAGGCTGAGCATCTCTGGTGTGACGAAGGGATTAGGCAAGAAGCTAGCCTTTAATTATGATGGCAACACAGCTAAAATAGACGCAGATCAGCTTTTTATTGGTAAGATACTCGCTTTATCTGCTTTACCTGTGTATGTAAAGGGGACGGTTGATAGTAAAGTAGTATTAAGCAACCTTGAACCGTTAGATGGGACATTTTCGTTTAAAAGTACCAACCTTGTTACTCAGCCCAAAGAGATGAAAAAGTTGACTGGAAAGGCGTTGAAACTAAAGATAGCATTAGATACTTCAGGAACGCTCAAAAAGGGTAAAGGTTATATAAATGCGAAGATGAAGACCTCCATGGGTAACCTTTCTCTTAAAAACATGGTATATGACATACAAAACAATGTGCTTAAGAGTGACTATACGCTCAACATTCCAGATTTAAAAAAAATCTATCCACTTATTGATAAAAATCTTAACGGAGCTTTAGTTCTAAACGGACAGTTATCTAAAGGCAAAGCACTAAAAGTGACTGGTACGACAAAGTCCTTAGGAGGACAGATAAACTACACACTTGTAGGAGATAGGCTTAGCGGTAAAATTTCTACTGTGCCATTGACAAATATATTGGGGACACTAGGATATAAGAAAATTTTTCTAGGACAAGCCTCTGGAACAGCGAACTATAACCTTCAAAAGCAATTAGGAATCGTAGATCTTAGCATTGCTTCTTTTCAGATAAAGCCTAGCACTCTAACCAATACAATAAAAATGTTTTTAGGTAAAGATCCCTCTCGAATCATCTTTTCTTCTACACAGCTTCATTCCAATATCAAGGGAAATATCGTTACCTATACGCTTCGTGCAAAAGGCACGAGAAGTTCTCTTGACATAAGTAGTGGCAGAATCAATACAATAAATAATACACATACTGCTAAATTCAAGTTTGTTTACGAGAAGCATATCGTCTACGGTAAAATTAAAGGAACACTAGATAATCCAAAAGTGACACTTGATACCACTTCGTTACTAAAAGATAAAGTGAAAGATAAATTAAAAAATAAGCTTGAAAAAGAGCTTGGTGAGAAAGCAGGAGAATTATTAAAAGGCCTCTCTTTTTAAAGAGAGGCCCTTAACGAAATAGTCCTATAAGTTTTCCAACTACCTCATCATCCGTAAAAATTTTCACAGAGCGAATATCATAACGAGCAAAGTGTTCTGCTAATTTCTCGTCATTTTCTTGTAGTTTTGCAAGATACTTCTCTATACTCTTACGCCCAAAGAAAGTATCCATCTTTCCCCCATTTTGTGGGCTACTAAGTGTAACTTCTCCAAGTTTCTTAGGAGACTCTTCATCTCTATCTCTAATGATGATTGCTATGACTTCATGCTTCTGGGCTAGCAGTGATAAGTCTATCTCTTCTAAGAAGTCACCGATGACAAATACTAGTGAGGGTTTGT
The DNA here is from genome assembly GCA_004377245.1 of Sulfurovum sp. Classification (GTDB taxonomy): domain Bacteria; phylum Campylobacterota; class Campylobacteria; order Campylobacterales; family Sulfurovaceae; genus Sulfurovum. The sequence continues at coordinate 3,913 of SOIK01000196.1, forward strand.
GTAGTCTTTTGAAGAGGTCTTGTATGGAGGAGTTGTAGTCTACTTTTGTACCGAGTAAAGAAGCTTCAAAAAGTATTTTAGAAAACTGCTCTATGTGGTAGAGGTGTTTTGTAGGCGGTGTAGTGTTGGTTTGATTATGGAAGTAGCTTATGCCTGTGAACAAGTCAGAGTTTTGCTGTGCCGCGTAGCCTAAGAGAGTGGCAACTTCTGTAAGCTTGGTTTGTTTAGCATTTCCTGACCCAAAATAGAGGCTTCCGTCCATTAAAGCAGCCACAACGACTGAGAGCTCACGGTTGGCATGTAACTCCTTTATGTAGGGTTTCCCTAGTTTTGCAGTGATGGTCCAGTTTATCTTACGGATGTCATCACCCATCTGGTACTCTCGCAACTCTGAGAAGTCATAGCCCTCTCCGTGAAGTTTGGAGAGGTTATGTCCAGACAGTAGGGTATAGACTTGATGTCTGGCTTTGAGTTGGAGGGCTTTTAGGGCAGTATTCATAACTATATGCTTATATTCGTCATCCTCGGGCTTGACCCGGGGATCCAGAACGGCTCATTAATATTGGGTTTGTAGATTCCCGGGTCAAGCCCGAGGATGACGATGGAATGATGTGAGCGAGAGTATAAACTAGATAACATCATGGTATCGGCAAAGTCTCAACAATGACAGAGATGATCTCATCTGCACTCACTCCTTTAGCCCTAGCCTCATAAGAGAGTACGATACGGTGACGAAGTACATTGTGAATAACATACCCTATGTCAGCAGGGGTGACAAAGTCATTGCCTCGTAAAAAGGCTTTGGCTTTGGCTGCTTTGTAAAGGTCTATGGAAGCTCTTGGACTGGCACCAAACATGATACTCTCTGTGATAGAGGCTAGGTTAAATTTGGCAGGGTCCCTGGTAGCGGAGATGAGCTGTATGATGTACAGTTCTAACTCTTTGTCTATGTGTATTTTCTCTAGTTTTTCCTGTAAAGCATGGAGTTCTTCGATGCTGAGTACCTTTTGTACCTCTGCAAAACTTTTGCTTGCTCCCTTACGCATGATCTCCAACTCTTCTTCTTCAGAGTTGTGTTTCACAACGATCTTCATCATAAATCTGTCCAGCTGTGCTTCAGGTAGGGCATAGACTCCCTCTTGTTCTATGGGGTTCTGTGTTGCCATGACCAGAAAAGGAGATTCGAGTTTAAAAGTCTCTTCTGCGATGGTGACTTGTCTCTCTTGCATCACTTCAAGCAAGGCAGACTGTACTTTGGCAGGGGCACGGTTGATCTCGTCGGCTAGAAGCAGATGCGTAAATAGAGGGCCTTTTTTGATGCTAAAAGAGTGGTCTTGAGGATTGTA
>SOIK01000228.1 GCA_004377245.1 Sulfurovum sp.
ATCAAAGGATAATCATGCAAGTTACTGACATCCCTTTGCTAAACATATAGGCATACAAAGAAAAGAAGAGGACACTCTTAAGCTAGAAGCTACAGAGGTAGTACAAAACCACATACAAACCATACACGCCTCAGTACAGTTTGCACTTGCCGAGATACAAAGTGGACTTTACCTACAGTCACTTTTTCCTGAGTATAAAGATCAAGTTGTGCCACTGCTTAGAGCTTCTACCGTGAAGTATAAACAGCTTGCAAGTAAAGAGATATATGCAGTAGCGTTTGTAGATGATGAAAGCAAAGAAAAGTTTGAAGCTCAGTTTTTGAAAAAAGATCGTGCTAGTATTAGCATAGAAGTAGAGGTAAAAGATAGTGATGAGGTGGTGACTATGGTAGGGGAGTTTACTTGGTTTGTGCAGAAGCTTTATCTAAGCCAATAAGCATTACACTTTCACAACTAAAAACCTAAGGAGCTAAACATGAAAGCATTTCACTACATTCACACTATAAGAACGCTTCTTAGAGTTTGGCTTTAGCCTACTACTTGCTTAATAACTGATAATTTTATCACTTACTTACCATTACAATATTTGGAAGTGGAGACTTTAGTCCCACCTAGATTTTAAAACTTTACTTTGGGTTGGGTTCGGTCACTACTTCTTTTAACACTTATAAGTTATACAAGGAAAATAAATGAAACTAGAAAATATAGTTCCATGGGGACGAAATTTAGCAGAGTATAAAGCAATGTTTTTACTTAACAAAGATGATTTGAATGCAAAGATATTGGGCTGTGGAGATGGTCCTTCTAGCTTTAATACTGAGGTAGATTTAGAGCAGGGGAGTGTTATTTCTATCGACCCACTCTATGCCTTTAGTAAACAAGAGATTATGCAACGTATAGATGATGTTTCTGATGAAGTGATGGAGCAAGTTAAAAAACATCAAGATGATTTTGTATGGAAAAACATCCCTGATCCTGATACCCTTTACCAACTACGCATAGAAGCGATGATGGAGTTTTTAATGGATTATAATGAGGGGAAAGAAGAGGGCAGATATATTGCTGAAGTATTGCCTAAACTCTCTTTTGAGGATAATCAATTCGATTTAGCATTAAGTTCTCATTTTCTTTTTTTGTATAGTGAACATTTAGATGAAGAATTTCATATAAAATCCATTTTAGAGATGTTACGAGTAGCTAAAGAGGTGAGAGTATTTCCTCTGATAGATTTAAAGGGAGAGAAGTCAGTACATACTGAGGGTGTGATAAAAGAGCTTACAGAGCTTGGATATAATACTAGCATCATTAAAACAGAGTATGGGTTTCAAAAAGGTGGGGATGAAATGTTAAAGATAACAAAGGGATAGAATGAAACAAGTATTTGAAATCAAAGATAAAAAAGTCATCCAAAGTGTACTGGATGATGCAGAGTATGGAACTTTAGCACTTTGTACAGATGGTTTGCCATATAGTGTACCTGTAAACTTTGTTACAGTAAACGATGTAGTTTATTTTCATGGGTCACATAAGGGACGAAAGATGAGCATGATAGATCAAAATCCAAAGGTCTCTTTTTCTGTAGTGGAAAACTACTCACTCATACAATCCTACTTTAGCAGTAGCGATGGTTTAGCTTGTCCTGCTACACAGTTTTTTAAGTCTGTTATCATTGATGGTGAAGCTTTGGTAGTCGAAGATGCAAAAGAAAAAGCTATGGCACTTGAAGCATTGATGCAAAAGCTTCAGCCAGAGGGGAAATACATACCACTGAGTGATGAAGTGTATGAAAAAGCACTTAAGGGTACAGCTGTGATGAAGATAGTGGCAAGTGGGATGAAAGCCAAATTCAAATTTGGACAACATCTCAATGAAGAGCGTTTTGAGATGATACTTAAGCATTTAGAAGAGCGTGGAGAAGTTATAGATTTGGAGACGGTAGCTTTGATGAAGCAAATGAAAAATAATATTTAATTGGTTTGTGCAGAGAATGGAAAGCCACAGGTTTCCACATACCACCGCTTTAAAAAATCCTCTCGCTCAACTATCTTCGCACCCAACATAAGCTTGTATGGCATATAACTCTGTCCTAGGTTCCAAAAGGCAAAGCCATTTTCTTGGAGATACAGAGCAAGTAGTATGAGTTGGGCTGTGCCGTAGTTGCGGTACTCTTTTTCTCGCTTGCTAAAACCACTGAGACTGGTGTAGGTCTTGCCTATCATATAGCCTATCTCTCCGGCAACTACTCCATCTTCATCTCTTATAAATGCAGATATGACTTTAAAGTTTTCATCTAACCCCTGAGAGGCTTTGAGTGTGTTCAGGTACTTAGGTGTCAGCCAATTGTTTTGATGCAGTCTGTTGATACCCTCAACCACTTCATCTAAGTTTTGACTTACTTCAAGTTGTAGGTTTCTTTTTTGCAGTAGTTTTCTTGCCTTTGTACTGATGTGCAGGTCATCAAAGTCTAGCAGAGCATAGCTAAACTGTATCTCAGGAAGTAACAACTCTTCCTCTTCATAATAGTCTGTAACAGCGATAAATCCTGCTTTGGCCTTAGCAATATAATACTCAGCAGAAAAGTCATCACTCCAGTAGTAATTTTTAAACATATCCGGGTAGATAAACTCATGAAGTATTTTATGATTTGTTATGTCATCATAAGAGAGGTGATGGATGCCTAGTTGTGTGTTGTTCATAAGAGATTATACTGAAAAAAGATGCAAAAACTTAAATCTATTGTTACTGGTCTTAACCTATGACAACATCAATATTTTTCTTTACAGCGATATCTTGTTCTTTGTACCATTGTGTTGTTGCCAATTTTGGAAATACTTCTGCCATGATTTCCAGGGGTGCATTGTCCCAGTTTTCTGAGTTTTGAGACATAGACCAGTTACACTCTTTAAGAACATAAGAAAATATTTGATTCATGAGGTTGTATTGTTGTTTGACAGCTGTTTTATCTTGATCTTTCTCATTGGTTAAAATAGTTTTTACTAACTGTTTTCGTAAGTCTCTTGAGTACTGTGCTTTGAGTGTGGTGATGATCTCTTCTCTATTCATAATGATAAACCTTTTTGAACGATAAAATCTTTTACACAATCTTCTATCATTATATAAACCTCTTCCAATCCTTCAAAGTCATCAAAAAAATAAGGGTCAGGTACATTGGCTCCATTATAATTAGAAAAATTACCCAAGAGATCAACATTGGAAAAGCCTAAAGCTTCTAATTTTTCTTTGATTGGTGCATCCATCGCTATAATATAGTCAAAAGTAGTTTGATCCTGCCGGCTTACTCTACGTGCACGTAGTCTGGAGATATCAATGTCATGTAGTTTTGCTACTTTGATGGAATAAGGACACGGAACTTCATTTTCGTACCGTTGGCTTGTACCTGCTGAGTCTATAATGAGATCTAAATTTTGTTCTTTTACTATGGATTTAGCTATACCTTCAGCTATAGGACTTCTACAAATATTTCCCAAACACACAAACAGTACTCTTGTCACTTTACTTCCTTATCTATCCAATTTAAATATGTTTCATTTGCAGTCATGATAGGAGTCATGATGATCTCTGCTGTGTCATAGTTATGCAGTGCTTCTATCACCTCTTTAATCTCTTCAAACAAAGAAGACTTGCTCTTCATCTGTAAAAGTATTTCATTCTCTTTTGCAATGCTTCCTTGCTAGTGGTATTGGCTTTGAACAGGGTAAGACTGTACACAGGCAACTAAATGTTTTTCCAGTAAGGTTTTGGTGATATGTTGTGCAATATCTGAATCATCAGTAGTGGTAGATATAATGCAATAATTTATTTTTTTCATGGAAGCATTGTATCAAATTTTATGTATAATCTTTAGAAAATTCCAGAAGGAGATAAAGGTGAAGATATTTATCATTTTATTATTTATTGTTACTTTATCACTTCATGCAAAAGACTATAGTGAAAATCCAAAGACTAAACTCTTTATAGAGAGTATGGTGAAGAAACACAACTTTAAAAAATCGTATCTTCTTGAACTGTTCTCAAATGTAAAAGTACAAAAGAGTGCGCTTCGTTTTTTTGTAAAGAGACCAAAGAAGAAGTTAACAGAAAAACAGAAAGTACGTTTACAAAAGCTCTATCCAGAGCATGGAGCATGGGATCGTTATGTCAAGTTAAAAGTAACCCCCAAACGCATACAGCAGGGTAGAGCATTTATAAAACGTTATCAAAGTACCTTCGATGAGGTGGAAAAGCATTATGGAGTACCAAGTGAGTATATCGCTGCGATCATTGGTATAGAGAGTTTTTATGGTGTTAATGTGGGAAAATATCCAGTTTTTGACACTTTAACTACATTGGCTTTCGAAAAAAACAGAAGAAACAGGTTTTTCAAAAGTGAACTTGAAAAGTTTATTTTACTTTCATACAGACAGGAGTTTAATCCCAAAAATGTCAGAGGCTCATATGCTGGTGCCATAGGACTGGGACAGTTTATGCCAAGTAACTATGAAGCCTATGGGGTAGACTTCAATAATGATGGAAAAATAAGACTGCAACAAGCGCAAGATGCCATTGCAAGTGTGGCAAACTATCTTAAACGAAATGGTTGGCGAAGAGATGAAGCGGTAGCAGCAAGGGTGAGTTATGCGGGGAATAGGTTTAAAGCCTTTAAAACCGGTTACAAACGCACCTATCATCGAGAAAAGCTCAAAGGCATAGAGCCAAAATATGGTAAATGGGATTATCGTGACAAGGTACGCCTCATTAAACTCAATAGAACAGCATATGATGAACTCTGGTATGCAGCAAAAAACTTTTATGTCATTACACGCTATAACCATAGTGCTTATTATGCGATGTCAGTACACCAGTTAGCAATGAAAATCAAAATAAAATCAAAAGAAGAGTAAGTGTATGAAAATAAATGTAATCATCATCGATAAAAAGGGTAAAGATCAACTTTATGCTCCACTGATAGAACACTATAAAAAGATAGCAAAACCTTTTGCAAAAGTTGAGGTCATTGAACTTTTTGATAAAGAGATAGCCAAGGCACATGATATTTCACCTGAGGCAGCTCAGAAATCTTATACAAAAGCATTAGAAAAATATTTAAGTAATGGTGTAAATATTGCTTTAGATCCTTCGTCAAAAGAGGTTGATAGTTTTGATTTCGCAAAATTGCTTAAGGATAGCGTTACTGTAAACTTCTATATAGGCGGTGC
>SOIK01000165.1 GCA_004377245.1 Sulfurovum sp.
TCTTTATGATCACTAAAGAGAGTGGTGTGAGTGCCGGTGTGAGACGTATAGAAGCGATCTGTGGCGCTACTGCGATCAAAGCGGCAAGAGATCTTAGAGATGAACTTACCCAAATTAAAGAAGAGGTCAAAAACCAAAATCCATTCGTGGGGATCTCTAAACTCAAAGAGCAGGTCAAAACACTTAAAAGTGAACTGGCTTCAGCGATGAGCAGTCATCAAAAGGAGTTGACAGCAGTTGAAGTCAATGGTGTCAATGTGATCGTGGAAGAGGTTGAAAGCGGTGATATCAAAGTGATGATCGATGAGATCAAAAACAAGTATGAAAATGTTGCTGTGATGCTCTTCATGAAGAAAGGTGACAAAGTGATGCTTGCAGCCGGGTCAAAAGATACACCGATCAAAGCGGGTGACTGGATCAAGTCGATCGCACCAATCGTTGGTGGTGGTGGCGGTGGACGTCCAGACTTTGCACAAGCGGGAGGGAAAGATCCAAGTAAGATCACGACTGCGCTGGAAGAGGCAAAAGTCTATTTGAGTGAAATACTAGAAGGTGGAAACTAGAGATGAAAGAACTTTTCGGTGCTTATGCGCATGAAATAGTTTTTCTGCATGTCCTTTCAGCCTTCATCTGGGTAGGCGGGATGATCGCTATTCGTTTTGCAGTACACCCTGTTTTACAAACTATTGAAGATCCAAAGATAAAGCTAGGAAAAACCCTGCAGATTACAGGAAAGTTGTTTCATCTTGTGCTTCCTTTTATTATTATCTTGCTTGTGACGGGTCTTATTATGGTTATTGCATTAGACGGTCATCATGCTGAACAAAAATTTCTTTTCATCACTAAAGAAGCTATTTGGACGATCATGGCACTAAATTTTTTGTGGATGTACATCAAACGAAAATCTGCTTGGGAACTTTTCCAAAATAATGAACTCTCTAAAGCAAAAGCTAAAGTAACAAACATACCAAACTTACTACTTCCTATCAATATACTTTTAGGTGTTGTAGCACTATGGTTAGGTGTGAGTCTTAGAGGTTTATAATGATCTGTTTATGTTCATCATCTGAAAGTAGGGCTTTATTGCTCCGTAACTTTGGAGTAGATTTTATTCAAAAGTCTCCTGATTATGATGAAGATCAGATCACGACAACTATAGCAAAAGATTTTGTTTATGAGGCAAGTAAAGGTAAACTTGAAGCAGGTATTAAACAATTTGGTTTAGAGATACCTCTACTATGTGCCGATACAGTCATTGCAGCATCTGATGGAAGCATTTTACGAAAAGCCAAAAATATAGAAGATGCCAGACGTATCTTAAAGATACAAAGTGGCGGTGCTATTTCTATCATCTCTTCACTGCATTTTAGATCAAAAACATTATTGTTTACGGATGTATCAGCCACACATTATCATTTTAAACCATTTGAAGATGAAGATATTGAAGCTTACCTTGATAGTGGGCTCTGGAGAGGCAAAGCAGGTGCCTGTATGGTGGAAGGTTTTTGCAAAAAGTACATTGAGTCCGTTAACGGATATGAGAGTACGGCAATGGG
>SOIK01000004.1 GCA_004377245.1 Sulfurovum sp.
CATCAGTACCTACTCTGAGATAGACAGCTACCTTTTCTCCGTTTTCAGGATTTTTTCCTATCCCTTGTGTATTGGCACCTGCTAAAATACCATAGTTTTTAGGGTTCATCATGTGTTCTATAAGTTGTGCATCAACATTCATTTATGCTCCTCTGTAATTACTCCGCCAGGTAAATAATAAGTATTATATCCATTTGTTATTAATTAGGCAAAAACTATAGAAAAAAACGTTATGATTTTCAACATTAAATAATTGAACCCTCTGAATACCTAGGGTTATTCAGAGGGTTCTATATAGGATTACAGATGGCAAAATATATACTTTTCGATACAGAAACCACAGGAAATCAAGAACAGGACCGTATCATCCAAGTAGGTGCAATGGTAGTACACAGTAAAGACAACATAGATGTTTATGATGAGCTTTGTTCTGCCCCTTTAGAGATTAGCATCGAAGCGATGGAAGTGCATAACATCACACCTGATGTTATTGCAAATCAAGCTCCTTTCTCTGAAACAGCTTTTGCAAAAAAAGTAGTCGAATTAAACCAAAAAGAGAACTATCTCATCGCACACAATATCAGTTTTGACCTAGCCATGCTTCAAAAAGAGGGTTTTGAAAACAATTATACACTCATCGATACTTTACGTTGTGCCAAACATCTTCTGCCTGATATGCTCTACCACCGTCTGCAGTATCTGCGTTATGCATTAGAACTCTACAAAACAGAACAAGCAGAAGCAGCTAAACTTGGTATCACCATCAAAGCACATGATGCCATCGGTGATGTTTTAGTGATGAAGTTACTCCTCTCCCAGCTTGTTGCCCTCACAAAAGAGCAATTTCCTGGTCTAAACCCGATGGAAAAACTCGCAGAACTCACGCAAACCCCTGTGATGATGAAAACATTTAAATTTGGAAAATACAAAGGTAGAGAGATAGAAGAGATCGCACATGAAGATATGGGCTACATCAAATGGATGCGAAACAACCTTGATCTAGATGAAGATATGGTCTTTACTTTGGATTATTATTTAGGGTAAAAAATTTACTTTTACTGGGGCACAGCTTTACTTGCGATACAAGTGACCAATGTACCCCTAATCTTTATTATATTTTATCCCCATTTCAGTAAAAACCCCTATAATATCATCAATACTATTTAATCATTATTGGAGTCAAACAGATGCTAAGATTTGCCCCTTCACCTACTGGTGACATGCATATAGGAAACCTACGTGTAGCTATTTTTAACTATATGGTCGCTAAACAAAAAGATGTCAATTTTATTATACGTATAGAAGATACAGATAAAGCGCGTAACATAGAGGGAAAAGATACGGAGATCTTACAGATCTTAGAGAAGTTTGCACTGCCACATGACAGTGTAAGTCACCAAAGTGAAAACCTGCACATACACCAGACACTTGCAATCAGACTGCTTGAAGAGAAAAAAGCTTTTGTCTGTATCTGTACACCAGAACAACTGGAATCTGACAGAGAAGATGCAAAGAAAAACAGAGTTGCATACAGATACAGTGGTCGTT
>SOIK01000082.1 GCA_004377245.1 Sulfurovum sp.
TCTGTTACAGAACGTTGTAACTTCAGATGCCAATACTGCATGCCGGAAAAACCTTTCTCATGGGTACCTAAAGAGAATTTACTCTCTTTTGAAGAGCTCTTTTTATTTATGAAAGTAGCTATAGATGAAGGTGTGAACAAGATTCGTATCACGGGTGGTGAACCACTTCTCAGAGAAGGATTGGATACGTTTATCAAAATGATCCATGATTATAAACCTGATATTGATCTGGCACTCACTACCAATGCGTATCTTCTACCTCAAACAGCACAAAAACTCAAAGATGCAGGACTTAAAAGACTCAACATCTCTTTGGATTCACTAAAGCCTGAAGTGGCACAGCAGATAGCACAAAAAGACGTTTTGGATCAAGTACTTAAAGGGATAGATAAAGCACTTGAAGTGGGTTTAGGTGTGAAGATCAATATGGTACCCCTCAAAGGTATCAATGATGATGAGATCTTAGATATTATTGACTACTGTAAAGAGCGTAATATCAAGGTACGATTTATTGAGTATATGGAAAACCAACATGCCAATCAAACGATTGAAGGGATGCATGGTAGAGAGATACTGGATAAAGTAAAAGAAAGACACACGATTAGAGCACTTGGACGAGAAGGTGCAAGCCCATCGTTTAACTACGTTTTAGATGATGGCTATGAGTTTGGACTTATTGATCCGCATAAACATGACTTTTGTGAAAACTGTAATCGTATCAGGTTGACTGCAGAGGGTAATCTTATCCCGTGTCTTTATTTTGATGAAGCGATGAGTATCGCAGAGTCTGTAAAAAAAGGTGATATTCAAGGTGCTGCAGATGTCTTGGCGCAAGTACTGAAAGATAAACCTAAAGAGAACCGTTGGATCGAGGGTGAACTTGAAGAGGGTCAAGAGGTTTCTGGGCGTGCCTTTTATGAGACTGGTGGCTGATGTTTTACCTTACGGAACAGTTTTTTTCTATTCAAGGTGAAGGAAAGTATGCGGGTGTACCTTCTTATTTTTTAAGAACGGGTGGCTGTAATCTCTCATGCCCAGGGTTTGGTGCAACGTACGAAGTGGATGGAGAAGTGCGTTATGGATGTGATACCTATTTTGCTGTTGACAGTGCCTATGCTAGATCATGGATAAAAATAGAGGATAGTGTAACGCTCATACAAGAACTTAAAGATGAATTTGATAAGATCGGATACAAACCTCATATGGTCATCACAGGTGGTGAGCCTTTGATGTATTATAGTGATAAGGTATTTTATGCAGTAGTTACATGGTTGGTAGAAGAGGGTGTGCAAATCACCTTTGAGACCAATGGTACTATTGAGATAGACTTTGAAACATACCCTGCATATAAGTCTTGCATCTTTGCACTCTCTTTAAAGTTATCCAACAGTGGTGAACCTGAACAAAAACGTATTATTCCCCAAGCATTAAAAAACATACAGACTTATGCGAAAGAATCATTTTTAAAATTTACCATAGACAAAAAGCTTGTAGAAACAACAGCCATAGATGAGATAAATCAGATAAGAGATATCTTACC
>SOIK01000090.1 GCA_004377245.1 Sulfurovum sp.
TGTTGATAGCAGGTATCTCTATGGTCTTACCCTTAAATTTTCCTGCACTGATAGTCGTTGTAAATATTTTAATTTTTTCTTTTGTTTTCATAAATATATTTTATCCTAAGATGCGTAAAAGAGAGGTTGTAGCGTGGGCATTCTTGCCCACGAGGAGCATACTAATATATTCGTGGGCAGGAATACCCACGCTACAAGTTAAAACTTAACTATCGTTTTAAGCGTGTTGATCAATTTACTCTTCTCTTGTACATCCACACGCTCTTTTCCCGGTTCCGTTGTAGTAATAATAGTACGTCCTGTGACAAGCTTGGTACCATCATTTTTACGGATGCCCCAGTAGGTGTGCATGATGACGGGTTCTCCTTTGTATTCACCCAGATAGAGTACGATATGCCCGGGAACATAGAGGAGTGAACGGAAAGGTTCTGCCTCTTTGATGATCTTCTGCTTTTTTGCTTCTTTTGTCAGACCTTTGATGAAGACTGTTGTTCCGTCTTTAGCCTGTTTGCTCGAGTTACGACGCAGGAAGATCCCAAATGCGCCCAGAAAGTCTCTGGTAGTGGCAGAACAGTCTCGACATTCATAGCCGCCACCCCAGCCATACGGTTCTCCATAAAACTCTTTAGCCAGCATTGCAACATTCTTTGCTGTAAAAGGAAGCGGTTTTTTAGCGATGACTTTAGGATTTTGTGCTTTTACTTTATGGATACGAGCTTGTCCCTTAGCATTACGTCTAGCCGTCAAATAACTCTGTCCGTCTTTACTTAATGGGAAGAGAGCTCCAAGTTTGACTATGGAATAGGATCGCTTTTTATCATCATACAGTCTAAGATTGTCTTTAATGGTCATGGCATAGTTATTATTTTTAAAGTGTTTGATGAAGTCATTGTTTACCAGTGCCAGATCAGTTATTTTAACCCAGCCAAAAGAGTAGGATGCTCTTACAAATGCCCATCGCTTGTTTTTAGAAAAATGTGAGATGTAAAGGGGTACATTGATGTGCAGAGCAGAGTTCTGGTTGTAGTCAAAAGGAAAGCCTTCACCTACCCGTTTAGGATCACGGTAAAATGCCGTAGAAGTCGGGAGTGCTTTAACATTTGTATGCCTGATAGTAATGGCTTTATATTTTTTACTATCAAGTTTATCCATTTGAGCATTTCTTATCCATTTGTTGTAGGTATAGGAAGGAATGACACGTCCATCCTCCCTGTATATGGGTTTCTTTGTCACAAAACGTACTTCCCAGCCAAAATCTTCCTGGGGAATGTCAAGTTTTGTCAAACTCCAAGGTTTAAAGTATTTTTTGTTGAATGCAGCATCCATCTTTTTCTGTTTGGATAGGGGAAAAGGTTTGATCTGTTTCGCATAAAAAGCAGGATCCTGGGGGATCTTTTTCATGTCTGCTACTACATTTTTAGGCATTCTATCTATCTTGGTTTTAATGCGTTTACCTTCTTTCAGAGTGTAATCTGCCTGCAGACCTGAGAAAGAGAAGAAAAGGAGGGTTGCTAGAGTTATTTTTTTATACATATTTAGCTCTTTATTTTTTAGGTATTTAAATCGATGCAATAATATTTTAATGTAGATTGGTTAATGGAGGGTGTATATTATCACACGAATTGCTGAAGTTGTTTAGTGTTTTTACAATGCTAAGGTTTTTTATGTGGTAATTTTTATTAGATAATGACCTAGATAACCCACCCGCCAACCAGACTAACTGCCAACTACGCGCGCGCTGTAAATAGCTGGAGTTAGGTCAAGAAAACGCGCGTACTCTCGTGTCGGGTTAATTGATTTGTTAGCTGATTTGTCTTACTTCTTACTTAGATAAATTAAGTATGCCTCTATGAACTTTCTCGCAATATTTCGTGCGTCATCTAGCTCTTTTTCAGTAGCATCCCTCAGTTCTCCAATACTTTTACCTCGATGTCTGCCTTGTTTTAATGGCTCATCATTTGCAAGCTTGCCAAGATATGACCAATCAGCTTTTTTTAAATTCAATGCCTTTCGTGCTGACTTTTCATCTAGAAAATGTTTTGACAATGCATCACGAATTTCATAGAGGTGAACTAATTCATTATCAGGGTCGTTCACTGCCGCTTTATAACTTGCCATAAGAGATGTGGCAACTGAGTCTCCAGATGAGAAATCCCCAACTAATTGCGCAAGCTCTTGTTTCTTCTGTATTCGGTCTCTTTTAGAATCACTGAGTATATTTCCATTTTTGTCGCATATGATAATATCCACAGTTAAAGAAGATGTGGATATTATGCTCGCCTTACCAAATATTGTTACATCTTTCCGACCATCAGCATGTAATCTTGTCTCAGAAGCCTCTGAAAGTTCATATGGCTTGTGACTGGATAACTCCTCACTAGAAAATCTGTTATTCAAGAATTCATGTAGAGAATTACGCATTTTATGATTTTGATCATAGACAGATGGATCAATACGTGCCTCTACCTTTCCTTCTTTGATAACTAATTGGCAATGATCATGTTCAATACAAAATTCTTCTTCAAAATAATCTGGAGGAGAAAATTCCCACTCAAGAAGTACAATATCTTCCACTATCTTACCTTCTTCCTGACAGCTAACGTCAAAGCTCAGCGGTGGTGTCAGCCGTCCGATGGATCGGTCTTGTTTCCCTCGTTACACCTTTGCAAGGTGTAATGCATACTCCAACTTAAGATTCAAAATTAAATCAAAATCCACTGCTAAGTGGAAATTAAATTCATGATATATATTATACCACCTAGCGGTGGATTATTGCTTTATCTTAGATTGAAGTAAGGTCTGCATTCCCACGCAGAGCATGGGAACGAGGGCTTCTGTGATTACTTTAATTGTCCCGCCAAATACCCACTGGCAAACGACCATTGCAGATTATACCCACCACACGGACCATCGAGGTTCATCACTTCACCACAGAAGTAAAGCCCATTTATCTTTTTACTTTGCATGGTGTTAGGGTCTATCTCTTTGAGGCTGATGCCACCTCGTGTGATCATCGCCATTTTGAAGCCGTCGTGTCCGTTAATGGTGAGGGGAGTCCATGCTAGGAGTTTGATGAGTGTATCACGTGATTGTCCAGGAAGCTTATTAAACCCAAGCTCAGGGTCTGCTTTTGCCATTTTACAAAGTTCCAAAGAAACAGACTCAGGTAAAAGCGTTTGTATGAGTTGTACGGTAGTGCGGTGTGGGTCTTTGGCTATCTCTTTTTTGAAGTGTGTTCGTATCTGCTCTTCATTCATGCCTTTGGTGAGGTTCATGAGTAGGGGGATTTCTTCAAACTTACTCAAAAGTGGGGTGATCTCACGAGAAAAATCTAGGACAACTGGACCTCGTATACCCTCTTTGGTGAAGATGAGATCTCCGGTGGCATGAAGTTTCTTATATTTTTTCATATCAACGCGTAGTTCGACCTTTGCGATGGTGTCTGCTCTACAGTTCACACCCCATTTCTCTTTAGTTTTCAGGGGCATCATGGCAGGATATAGATCTGTAACTTTATGTCCTATGGACTCTGCCAAAGGATAGCCATCCCCCTCTGCACCAAGTACGGGATATCCCAAACCACCTGTGGCTATGATGATATTTTCACCCATAAATGTATCTGTTAGCGTATGGACACCTGTAACCTTCACCCCATTATGTTCTAATGTTTCTACCTTTTGGGAACATAGTACCTCTACACCTAAGGTATGCATCTCTTCTTGCAAGGCATTAATAATAGTCGAAGAACTATGTGTGATAGGAAATACTCTATACCCATCAGGTGCATGACTCTCTACACCTATCTCTTTGAAAAATTCCATTAGGGCCTTATAGTCTAAAGCTTCTAGAGCAGGGGTCATAAAGCGTCCCTCTCGACCAAAACGTGCCATGAAGTCTTCGTTTGAAAGTGTGTTTGTCAAGTTACATCGTCCACCACCTGTGGCTTTGAGTTTCGCACCTATCTTGGAAAGCTTCTCCAACAGTAGTACTGATTTTCTCGCACGTGCAGCGGTTATGGCAGCCATCATTCCTGCTGCACCTGAACCTACTACGATGAGATCATGACTTGACATTATGTGATTCCTTAGCAACTATTTTAATCAAATGATATCTAAAACTTGCCAAAGCTAAAAAGTTTTACTTTATTTTCATAAGAAAACAATTCACATTGAGTACACATTTGAAGTGTATATTATATATAATCCTCCTAAACAGTTTTCGTAACTTTTAGGTAGGGATTTCAAATAATAATAGGAGAAAATTATGAAAAGATTAATGATTATAGCACTGTTAGCTTCGGGTGCTTGGGCTGCTGATTTTTCTCAAATGAGCACAGAACAAATGATGAATATGCGCGGGAGTGTTCCTATAGATGACCGTCCTGCTTTTCAGCAAGAGATGCAAAAACGTATGCAGAGTATGAGTCCTCAAGAGCGACAAAAATATATGCAAAAAAATAAAGGTATGGGACAAGGTCAAGGTATGATGGGTCAAGGCAAAGGCATGGGGCAAGGTATGGGGCAAAAGCGAATGATGAACCAACCACAATTTACCGACTATGATCTCAACAATGATGGTGCAATCTCTGAAACCGAATTTCAAAAAGCACGCGCAAAACGCATGAGTCAGCGTGCCGGGGAAGGTAAAATGATGAGAAACGTAGGCAATGCACCAGCATTTGCTGATATTGACACCAACAAAGATGGTGTATTGACTCAAGAGGAATTCCGTTTACATCAAACAGAACGCATGAAAGATCGTACTCAAAACCAAGGCAAGGGAAGGGGTCAAGGTCAAGGTATGGGTCGTGGTAGAAATTTCTAAAAAAAGTTTGATACTTATTTAACTCTCATTCCTACGATTTCCGTGGGAATGCTAAAAAAATATATACCTAATCATCATTGAAAAATAATCTTATGACAAGATATCAAAAAGTTGTAAAAGTAAAAATTATTTACATTGGGTTAACCTTGGGTAGTTATAATGCGAATACCCTTCCTAATGAATGTGTTTATCTCCTGAAACTATAAACATTCTTTATCTCCCTTTTAACATTAGGAAGGAC
>SOIK01000029.1 GCA_004377245.1 Sulfurovum sp.
TTTATAGCGATGTCAAACTCTGAAGATCATTTCAAAATAAAATGTCACGAAGACCCTTCTGCAGATAACCTTTCAGCATTTACAGAACTGGTAAAACACTGGGCAGACAAATACAAAGTAGAACTTAAAAAAGTAGACAATAAAAACACATACTACATTATCGGTCAAAAGTAGTCTCATTCTATGCCACTTAGCGCACTCAATGAAGATCAGCTAAGTGCTGCTACTGCACCTTTAGGGCATAACCTTATTATCGCCAGTGCGGGTACAGGTAAAACCTCTACGATCGTAGGACGTATTGCCCATTTGTTACATAAAGGTATAGATCCCTCTAAAATCTTACTTCTTACCTTTACCAATAAAGCAGCAGGAGAGATGATAGCACGTCTTGAGCGTCATTTCCCCAAAAAAGTCGTTTCTAAAATAGAGTCTGGTACCTTCCATGCGGTGAGTTATAGATGGCTTAAAGAGTTGCATCCAAATCTTGCGCTTAAACAGCCCTCTGAACTTAAAACGCTCTTTCGAAGTATCTACGAGAAGCGAAATTTTGAGAGGATGAACCTACCTCTTGCCCCTTTTTCAGCAACATACCTCTATGAGATGTACAGTCTCTACCAAAATGCCTCTTTAGAGGGCTTTGATGTATGGTTTTTGGAAAAATATCCAGACCATGAAGTGCTGATGGATGCCTATATGGACATTGCCCAAGAGTTTGAACAAGAGAAGATAGACTATGGTTTTGCTTCGTTCAATGACCTTCTTTTACGTATGAAAAGTCACTTGGAAAATAATATTATCCATTTTGAAGAGGTACTTGTGGATGAGTATCAAGATACCAATACTTTACAAGGTGCACTTATAGACTCACTTAAACCCCGCTCACTCTTTTGTGTAGGGGATTATGATCAGAGCATCTATGCTTTTAATGGTGCAAACATAGAAAACATCGCTACATACTCTAAACGTTATACAGATGCCAATGTGTTTACCCTCTCGATCAATTACCGTTCCACTGCTCCCATACTCTCTTTGGCAAACCGTGTGATAGAGCGTAATGAACGCATCTACCCTAAAAAACTGGTAGTAGGGCGTATAGGTAAAACCCATCCTCCTAGACTACTGATGTACAATGATCTTTTTGAACAATATCAGTCCATCGCACAGAGCATCAAGCATACACATGTACCTAACGATCAAATAGCCATTATATTTAGAAACAACTCTTCAGCTGATGGGATAGAAGCTTGTTTACGTGAGCTGGGCATCCCTTGTAAGCGTAAAGGGGGGACAAGCTTTTTTGATGCAAAAGAGATCAAGTTTTTACTGGATCTGCTTGCACTCTTGGTCAATCCTAAAGATATGATGGCGTTCATCCATGTTTTTGAGTATGCATCTGGTGTGGGTTCTGCTCTCTCTAAAGAGTTTTTTCAATGTTTTTTACACTTTGGAAACGGAAATTTTATGCAAGGGGTGCTTTACCCACAGGTAAATGATCTGCCTAAATTAAATCCTAACAAAAATGTACAACTTGG
>SOIK01000231.1 GCA_004377245.1 Sulfurovum sp.
GCAGGTGCAGCCAAAGAGTTGGTTGAGTTAAAAGACATGCAAAGAGCAGCTATCGCCTCAAAGCTTGCGGCAGATATCTATGGGCTACAGATCTTAAAAGAAAATTTTGAAGATAAGCGTGGAAATACTACACGGTTTTTCATACTTTCACGAGAGAAGAATGTACCTCTTTACGATCCATCTAAAAGATACATCACTTCACTGATATTTCAAGTAAAAAATATACCTGCGGCCCTCTATAAAGTGCTTGGAGGTTTTGCAACCAATGGCATAAACCTTTTAAAGATAGAGAGCTACATGGGAACAGAAATGCTTCCTGGAAGTCAATTTCATATCGATATCGATGGGCATATAGATTCAGAAGTGTTAAAGCTTGCCCTAAAAGAATTAGCATTCTTCGCCGATGATGTGAGGATCCTCGGGATATATGAGAGTCATAGGCACCGTGAGATTTCGGATTGAATCTTTGGGGTGAATTTTGCTGTGCCATTTTGGCATCGGAAATCATCAAATTCTTGCTCTTGTTCCCATGTTGCGGGATTGTGCAAGAACTTATACCAAATACCGTAGGGTGGATAAAATCCACCGTCAAAACCAAATTTATATAGATATAGAGCTGTTTTTTGATATAAAATTCAATATGATGGTGAGATTCTCCCACCCTACGAGATAAAACAATAGTTCTTGCACAGTCTCTGTGTGTGGGAATACATATATAAATTTAAACGAAAAGTATCTATAAGTCTACCATTTTATAGTGAAAAAAATAGTATCAACTACAGTCCTACTCATCTCCTAGAATATGAAGCTTATTTGCCTCAATAACTGAAGTATGCATTCCCAAGTTGTACTTGGGAACGAGCTAAAGTATGTAGTATGCGTGTAGTTATTTTACATAGGTACTACACAAACGCTTACTATACTAGACATAATGAAGATAATAGAGGTTTATTATAAAAAAGAGAGTGAATAATTGTAGAGGAGTTTTTCATGCAAAAAGTAGCTATCGTTGGAGCAAGTGGTTTTGTTGGGCGTTATTTACAAACGGTATTTCAAAATGAGGGGTATGGGATTGTCACGTTAAATAGAAATGAAATGCAAAAAGAGCCTCAGGAGATAACAACTATGCTTGAAGGTGCATCTGTAGTCATCAATCTTGCGGGAGCTCCCATTATCCATAGATGGAGTGAAGCTTATAAAAAAGTACTTTATGACAGTCGTATTGATACAACCAAAAAACTGGTAGAAGCGATGCAGTCCATGAAACATAAACCTGACATTTTTTTCTCTACTTCTGCCATCGGGATCTACGCGACCGATGGTCCGATGAGTGAGACCCATTTCACGTATGGTGATAACTTTTTGTCCACAATCTGCAAAAATTGGGAAAAAGAAGCGCTGAAAGCCAAGAGCTTTACCAGAGTTGTGATATTTCGTTTTGGGGTGGTGCTTGGCAAGAACGGAGGCGCACTGCAAAAAATGTTACCTGCGTTTAAACTGGGGATAGCCGGAACCATAGGAGACGGTAGCGAACCTTTTAGCTGGGTGCATATGAAAGATCTCTCAAAAGCCTATCTTTTTACTATACAAAATACAAATCTAGAAGGTATCTATAACCTTACCGCACCTAACCCTGTCACCAATAAAATACTCACAAAGATACTAGGGAAGATATTGCATAGACCCACTGTCATACCTTTGCCGAAATTTGTACTGAAGGTAATTTTTTCTGAAGGAGCAAGTGTATTGACAGAGGGACAAAGAGTGATACCTGAGAGATTGCTACAGGAGGAATTTGTTTTTGAGTTTGTTGAACTTGAAGATGCTTTGGGAGATGTTTTGTCCACTTGAAGCAAGTTCTTTTTTCAATATATAAAGAAGAAAATAGGTGCAATAGTTTTATACTAAAGAAAAAACTAAACACAGAACTGTTATCGTATAGATATTACGTTTATTAAGGAGCTGGAATGAAGAAAATAACTACTCCCATCGTAGCTATAGTGTTGTTAGCAGTTTTTTCTTTGCCTGCCAGTGCCATGCAACCCAAACAGATGAAGCAGATACTAAACATGACTCAAAACAATTGGGTGAGTTTTCGTGATTTTAATGGGAAGCAATGGATCTACTTTACGCACTTAGAGTCTTTCAGTTGTGGCATTAAAGAAGTGCGTTACAGCATCAGCTCTGATGACTTGGATAAAGTATGGGAACTTCAGCCTTGTGATAGTAAGAATCCTATGGCTGTTACCAAAGATATTATCTATCTGACTATGCCACTGGGTACAGCTAAGTCCATAGCCGTGCAAGTGACTTTTACTGATGGGACGGTCAGTGAGATAGTCCGTAAAAGTCCATAAATATCTAGTAAAACATCGCAGACATATATCCGACTACAGAACTACTGTCCCCACTGGCATCTGCAGAGGTACGGTAGTCGAGTAGCTTGGAGGAGAGTTTGAGTTGTTTGGCTGCGAGTATCATGGCTTGTATGCCGATGAGCCCGCAGGCTTTACACCCTTTTTGAAGTGCCTTGATATCAAGGTTTGCCACAGCCCTTAAACAGTTATCATCGTATCTCTTTGCTTCTTCTAAGCTATGGAAGTGACTGAGGTCGCTGCTTATGACAATAACATTATCTTTGTTATCCAAGAGGGCGGTGATGAGGTTGGCTAGGGTTTGCGCTGCGGTGTCACCATAGATGAGTTCTATGACTTTGTTGTGAGGAAAGTAGTGCTTGATAAAAGGCATCTGTACTTCAGTGGAGTGCTCTTTTTCATGTGCTTGGGGCTGAAACATTAGTTTGAACTTTTTGGCTAAGGCGAAAAGGTAGGGACTGTCTATCTCCAAGTTGCCACAAGGCGTCTCATAGGTTTCGTAGTAACTCCCGGAGATACCTTGAAAGTAGTGGTGGTGGCTGGGACCTATGACGATGATACGTTTTGCTTTTGCCTGCTTTAAAAACCGGTACGCAAAGTTGGTAGTGAAGCCACTGTAGATGTACCCTGCATGCGGGACGATGACTGCTCTAGGGATGATGCTTTGTATCTCTTTTGCAATAGGGATAGCATCAAACTTACGATTGAACTGCTTAAAAGAGACTTTAACCTTACTGCACTCTTTGGGATAAAAACGACCTTTTACCGCAGCTTTTCTGATGCCCGATGACATCACTCTTCCTGATATTTTTCTACCTGATAGGTTAAGATCTCAGGATGCTCATAAAGACAGTCTCTATCTAAGTTTGCCTTGAGACATAAGTTGCTGAAAAAAGCATCAAACTGAGGTAACTGCTCCCAGACCTGGGGCAGGTAAGTTGCCTGATGGGCACCATGCTTGAGGACTACACCATCTTTAAAAGGGGTGATCTTTGTTCGTAACTCTTCTACATCCTTGTATGGCAGTACCTTGGGTTCAGAGAGGATAGAGACTTCAACTTTAATATGCTTAAGCTCTTCTTCTCTGAGCGGACTGAACCTCGAATCATGTAAAGCTGCAGACTGTGCGTTAAGGATAATATCTTCATAGAGAGGGCGATAGGCTTCGAGTGTCCCTATGCACCCACGAAGTTGTGAGTGAGGCATGGTGTTGAGGGTCACAAAAGCTGCACCGTTCTCTTGGAGTTGAGGATACTCTTTTAATGCCTGTTCCAGATCAAAACTTTCAGGCTGATTTAACGCAGCTAAAATAGCGGCTTTCGCCAAGGGTATGACAATATCATTCATTTGATACTCCTTCTTCCTTATTTTACCACAATCTAAAAAAGAGAATTGATATTAATTAATGAATATTTCAACTCAGCCTTGATACAATGCATATTAAAACTAAGGAACTATTTTGAGATATATTTTACTTTTATTATTATCCGTAAACCTCTTTGCAGTTGATGCCACACTGAAGATAGAAAAGGATGTAGAACAGCGTTCTCGTATCGCTTTAGTGGATGGATCTGCTGTACCCAATGATAGGATTTTCAAGATCTTACTCTCTGACCTTAAAATCTCCGGACATTTTTTACCAGATACTACGCAGCACAAAGGGGATCTCACTTCAAACTTTATTGCACCTGCACTTAAAAGCAAAGAGTATGTACTTAAGTATGTACTTACCCAAAAAACAGGAACGAAGCTTTTAATACGTCTATTGAAAGCGTCTGATGGTACACAGGTATTTAAAAAGAGTTATGCTATACCTACGACGAGTAAAATGCCTTTTTTGGCACATAAAGCCATCTCTGACATCAACAATGTGTTGAAGTATCCAGATATTAGCTGGATCAACCGTTATGTGGTTTTTTCACGTTATACCACACCAGGACACAGCGAGATACTTCTTGCTGACTATACGTTCAACTATCAAAAAGTCATCATCAGGGGGGGACTTAACCTTTTCCCTAAATGGGCAGACAAGAACCAAAAAAGTTTTTACTATACCTCTTATGCCAGTTTGATGCCAACGCTTTATAAGATCAATATCTATACGGGAGCTAAAGAGAGAATCGCCTCTTCTGAGGGGATGCTTGTATGTTCGGATGTAAGTAAGGATGGTTCGAAACTTTTACTTACTATGGCACCTAACGGACAGGCTGACATTTATGAACTGAATCTTGCGACTAAAGCAAAGACAAGAGTCACCAAGTTTAATGGCATCGATGTAAATGGTAAGTATGCAGATGATGAGAGTCGTATGGTCTTTGTCTCTAACAGACTTGGGTATGCAAATATCTTTAAAAAATCTATCCATTCTGCGGCTGTCTCTCAAGTGGTGTACCATGGACGAAACAACAATGCCTGTGATGCTCATGGAGATAAGATAGTATACTCTAGCAGAGAGAGTAAAAACACTTTTGGTAGCAATACCTTCAATCTCTACTTGACCTCTTCTCATGGTTCAGGCACACGTCCACTCACCACTACAGGAGCCAACCAGTTTCCAAGATTTTCTCCAGATGGATCTGTGATCTTGTTTATTAAGCACAGAGGTCGTGGATCTTCGATAGGCTACATAAACCTTGCAAGCCATCAAAGTTTACTGTTCCCACTTGGTGGGCGAAAAATCCAATC
>SOIK01000238.1 GCA_004377245.1 Sulfurovum sp.
CAAAAAAAGCCTTTGACGTTCTCTAGACCATTTTTAACAGGAAAGAGTTTAAACATATTTCAGTTCCTCAGGTTTCTCTTTTTTACGGAGTATTTTTTTAGCTTTGCGTATCCCTTCACTTGTACCAATGAGTAGAAGTTTTGACTCTGGCATGATGATGGTGTCACCTTTAGGCATAGGGATGAATTTATCATCTTTTTGACGGATACCGATGATCGTTACGTTGGCAATATCTCTAAAACGTGCAGCTTTGATTTTTTTAAGTGCAAGCCAAGAGGTTTTAGAGACTTTTGCCTCTTCCATATCCAGTGGAGTATCTTGTTTATAGAGAAATTCCTGTAAGAGGTTTTCCATGTCAGGTCGTGCTGCCATAGCATTGATACGTTGTGCCATAAGTTTTGTTGCAGTGACAACTTTGTTTGCACCTAATTTTAGGAGTTTTTGTTCATCTTCGAGGCTTTTGGCATTGGCAATGATAAGATATTTTCTACTTCTATGAATCTCCGTTTCATAAAGACGTGCAGAAGCGATAGTTGCGATATTATCAGCTACATTGTCTGCAAGGGTGATCACACCTTTTGCAGAAGAGAGATGCGATTTCAAGATCCCTTCTTCTGTATGTGCTTCAGCCGTTACAAAATAAGGGTATTTGTATTTTTTAGCTATCTCTTCCATATCTTCTCTTGGATCAACTACTACAAATGGGATATGGTTTGCCCGTAATTGTTTAGTTACTTGAATGGTAAATTCATTGTGGTAACAGACGACAAAATGGTGTTTAAGTCTAGCAATTTCATAAAGCATTTTACGCTCCTTAGCAGTTTTTTGAAATTCACCTTTTTTGACTACTTCTGCGATGATACCTATCGCAATTGAAAAGACAATAAAGCCAAAAATGATAAGTGTGATAGTAAAGATACGACCCATATCAGATAGAGGTCGTTGTTCTCCGAACCCTACAGTGGTAAATGTAATTCCTGTTTGGTAGATAGCATCCATGAGTGGAAAATTATCGATAACCATATATCCTATCGTGCCGATAAGCATAATAAGTACAGTAAGAATAAGAGGAAGTCTAAAAGGGGCTAAATGACCATAATACTCATCATTTAGTGTAATATGTGGTTTTGGGGCGCTTCTCCAACCGAGAAACGTTTTTATTTTTTGAGAAGCAGTCATCAATAGGACGCTTTTTTGGCAAAGCCAAACAAAGCTGCGCTAACGCTGAGTTTGCTTCAGCAGCAGGCTCAAGCGACTAGTCGCTTTTACGCTTTGTATGTAGCCAAGCTTTTTAGCTAGCTACTGCAGCAGCTTGAGCAGCTTTTTTCTTCATTGTTCTAAGAGTAGAAGCAGCAACTTTGATTCTTTTTGTTGTTCCATCTTCGAGTGTGATTTTCACAGATCTAAGATTTGGAAGTTGTCTTCTTTTTGTTTTGTTGTTCGCGTGAGAAACATTGTTTCCTGTAAGCGGACCTTTACCAGAAATTTCACATTTTCTTGACATGATAGTACCTTCTATTAATGTAGACT
>SOIK01000236.1 GCA_004377245.1 Sulfurovum sp.
CCTAAGTACCTTTTCAAAAGAGAGATAGCAGTAGCAAAATCAGCAAGTCAGATCATCTTTTTAGATGGTGCAGTATGGGCAGAAGATCTAGATGCAGGTTTGACACATAGGCTTATAGGTTTTTTACAAAAAAAGTTTAATCAACCTAGTG
This sequence comes from Sulfurovum sp., assembly GCA_004377245.1. Classification (GTDB taxonomy): domain Bacteria; phylum Campylobacterota; class Campylobacteria; order Campylobacterales; family Sulfurovaceae; genus Sulfurovum. The sequence continues at coordinate 152 of SOIK01000236.1, forward strand.
TATTCGAGTATCCTTGGGGTACAGATAAACAACCGGACACAAAAGTAAAAGTACAAGTAACACGTTTCATAGCACAAGGAGACAAAGTCTATCTTGATGCTAACTGGGAAGTGGAAAATATGAAATCTCATAGACGTAGTGCAAAACTTTTTAGTACAACAGTACCTACTAAAAGTGATGCCAGTAGTGTTGTAGATGCTATGGATAGAGCTTTTGGCAAGCTTGAAGAAGATGTGGCAAGAGGCATAAAACAGTTCTAAAGCCAAAATTTACAAACAATGCATAGGATAAAGATACAATAAAAAAATTTAGGGATAAATATGCATAAAAAGTTAGAAAATCTCATGGGAAAAATGGGGGTATTCATACATGATAACCCTTTCAAAGTTATTGTTGTGGTACTCATGCTCTTGGCTTTTCCACTCTCTCATGTACCACAGATAAAGATGGATACTTCTACTGAGGGCTTTATGCATGAGGATGACCCTGTACTCATTACTTATAATAAGTTTCGTGCCCAGTTTGGACGTGATGAACGAGTGGCTATCTCCATCAAAAGTGATAATATTTTTACTTTAGCATTTTTGCAAACACTTAAAGAGATACATGAGGAGATAGAAAACAATGTACCTTTTGTAGAGGATATTACTTCACTCTATACTGTGAGAAATACCAGAGGAGAGGGAGACAAACTCATTACGGATGATCTGTTAGAGCCTTTTCCTGCCACACAAGCTCAGGTTGATACCATTAAACAAAGAGCATTGGAGTCACACTTTTATAAAGATCTGTTTATCTCGCAAGATGGAAAGATGACAACGATCATTGTTGAGACCGATGCCTATTCTCATGAAGGTGAAAAAGAGGTAGCTGATGAAGATGCTTTTGAAGAGGAAGGAGCATTTGGGGAAGAAGAATTTGAGAATGTAAGTACAGATAACGTAGTGGGAACTAAAGAGCGACCATTCTTAACTGATCAGGAGAATGCCAAACTGGTTCATGCTATTTTGGACATCACAGACAAATACAAAAAAGAGGGACTTGAGATCTATGTGGCAGGTTCGCCAGCAGTCATGGATGCACTCAAAGCACAGATGCAAGCAGATATGCAAAAGTTTACCCGTGTAACTTTTCTCATCATTGTCATCTTTTTGTTTGTAATGTTTAGACGGGTGAGTGCAGTTGTTTATCCACTAATAGTTATTTTCCTCTCTCTGCTTACAACAGTAGGTACGATGGCATGGGCAGGTGTGGCATTCAAGTTGCCAACCCAGATAGTACCTTCGTTACTTCTTGCGGTGAGTGTGGGTGCAACGGTGCATATTCTCTCCATATTTTTTGATAGTTTTAATGCCAAAGGAGATAAAAAAGAGGCACTTGGATATACACTGGGGCACTCTGGATTGGCTATTGCGATGACATCTGTAACAACGGCTATTGGGGTGGGGTCATTTTCAGGGTCTGAAGTGGCACCTATCTCCGATTTGGGTATCTTTGCATCGCTAGGGGTGATGGTCTCTTTGGTCTTGACACTTACCTTACTGCCAGCACTTTTGAGCATTACAAAACTTAAACCAAAAGCCAAAAAAGGTATGGGTAAACTAGATAACGTAATGAAAAAACTTGCAACAGTACCTGTGAAGTACTATAAAAGTATCATTATTTTTAGTGCCATCTTGGTTATTATGGCTTTGGTTTTATCTTCAAAAATAGTACTTTCTCACAACCCTCTCTATTGGTTCCAAGCAGATAACTATAACCGTATCTCAACAGAGGTGATAGATACAAATATGAATGGAACGGTTACCATAGAAGCAGTGGTTGATGCGGGGGTAGAGAATGGATGGAATGACCCAGTACGATTGGAAAAACTGAATGTACTCTCGGATAAGTTAGAAAAATATGTAGATAGCTATACGCACATTGGTAAAGTAGTCTCTATCTCAACCATCGTTAAAGAGACAAACCGTGCATTGCATGAGAATCAAGAGGAGTACTATAGTATCCCTAATGATGCAGATCTTGTTTCTCAAGAACTTTTACTTTTTGAAAACTCTGGAAGTGATGACCTTGAAGATGTGGTAGATAGCCAATTCTCTAAAGCAAGGATCACCATCAAACTCCCATGGACTGATGCGGTAAAAGCAGTGGCTGTACTTGATTATGTGAAAAAAGAGGTAGAGGCTACTTTCCCGAAAGACAGAGTAGAAACCACAGGGATGATACCGCTACTCATCAACACCTTTGCACAAGCAGTAAGTTCGTCAGTCATGAGTTACTTCATCGCATTTATAGGTATCAGTTTTATGATGATGCTTATTTTGGGTTCAGTACGCGTAGGACTGCTTAGTATGATACCAAACCTTACGCCTATCATTTTGGGACTACTCATTATGTATGTAGTCAATATACCGTTAGATATGTTCACACTACTTATCGGCTCTATCGCTATAGGGCTTGCGGTGGATGACACTATACATTTTATGCACAATTTTAGGCGATACTACCTTGAGAGTGGCGATAGTGCTAAAGCGATAGAGCAAACTTTTTTCACTACTGGTAAAGCACTGGTGATTACTACGATCGTATTATCATTGGGTTTTTATGCCTATTTGATGGCGCAGATGGTGTCAGTACAAAACTTTGGTTTACTTACAGGCTCTGTGATAGTGTTAGCATTGCTTGCTGACCTTCTCCTTGCCCCTGCGTTGATGATAGTGGTTGCGAAGCGTGGCTGGATAAAATAGGGATTGCAGAGTACGTCATCCTGAACTTGTTTCAGAATGACGTTAATTTCAAATAAAGGAAAACAAAATGAACACAAAAAAACTATTAATTGGACTTACATTAGGGCTTTCACTTATAACAACAAATTTACTTGCAGACGATGCAAAAGCCAGAGCCATCATGGAAAAAGTAGATGCCAGAGATGATGGTACAACATTAGAACAAGATATGCTTATGATACTGATAGACAAAAATGGTAAAAAAAGAACCAGAGATATCAAATCTTACGGAAAAGACTTTGGTGTAGATGAGCATCGTATCATGTTCTTCAAAAGCCCTGCAGATGTGAAAAATACGGCTTTTTTGACCTATGACTATGACAACGCCAAAAGAGATGATGACCAGTGGCTCTATCTGCCGGCACTCAAAAAAGTGAAACGTATTCCAAGTGCTGATAAGAGTTCAAGTTTCATGGGGTCTGATTTCTCATACTTTGATATGACAGACCGTGACCTGGAGGATTATGACTTCAAACTTCTTAAAGAGACAGAGGTTAGAGGAAAGAAAGCATGGATGATAGAGTCTATACCGCGTAATAATAAAGTCATAAAAGAGTCAGGCTATACGAAAAGCATTGCACTAGTAAGACAAGATAACTACGTCGTGGTAAGAGCGATCAATTTTATGAAAAACGGAAAGAAAAAGTATTTGGATGTGAGAAGACTTCACAAAGAAAAAGGTGTATGGCTTCCTGATGAGATGACGATGACAACTAAAAAAGGTAAAAGTACCGTGCATAAAACCATTTTGAAGTTTTCTAACATTAAACTAAATAAAGCGATCGATAACAGTATGTTTACTACTAGACGTTTAGAAAAAGGAATGTAGGGTGCATAAAGTTTCATTATCAATGTTCACAGCTATAGCTCTTATGAGCTTCACACTTCATGCCAATGAAGTGGATGAAGTACTAGAGGGGTTTGATGATACACCTCCTGCAACAACAGTACAAACAACGGCAAGTGATGATCTCCTTGATGGCTTTGATGATGAGACCGTACAAAGTTCTGAAGTAAAAGAAGATGATGCGATAAGCCTCATACCTGGACTTACAGGAAAACTTACAGAGCAAGTAGCATATTCGCTTTATAATGATAAACCGCATGACAACTTCTCTTCACTTAAAAGTTCACTCTTTTTAGACTATGAACACAAGTTTAAAAATGGGTTCAAGTTTAAAGCCAATGCCAAAGCCTATTATGATGCCATTTATGACATAAGAGGGAGTGATAAATACAGTAAAGATGAGTTAGATGAGCTTAGAAGTGAAGTAGAACTTTTTGATGCCTACATCGAAGGAAGCATCACCGATAACTTTGACATGAAGCTGGGGCGACAAGTCGTTGTTTGGGGTCGTAGTGATACAATCCGTGTAACCGATGTCCTTAATCCTTTAGATAACCGTAGACCAGGGATGGTAGACATAGAAGACCTTAGACTACCAGTTACTATGGCTAAGTTTGATTACTTTGTAGGAGACTGGCGTGTGACACCTATAGCCATACTCGAACAACGTTTTACGAAAAACCCTCCATTTGGTTCTGCTTTTTATCCTGCTCCTTTTGCTGCTCCCTCTGATGAAAGTTATTCTGATGTCACTTATGCACTCAGTGTAGGTGGAGAGTTTTCAGGTTGGGATGTCAACTTTTATGCTGCACGCATACATGATGATTCAGGACAAGTAGTGATGGCATCAACACCCATCATTAAACATGATAAAGTCAATATGTTTGGAACCGCTCTGAACGTATTAAATGGAAGTTGGCTTTTTAAAACAGAATTGGCTTATTTTGATGGACTCAAATACAGTTCAACTCAAGAGAAAGAGTTTACACGTACGGATGTCCTTCTTGGTGTAGAGTATAAAGGCATCGCTGATACACTCATCTCTTATGATGTAGTTGCAAGAACGATAGGTGGATATGATGATAGATTAAAAAATGAATTAAATCCTCTTGATAAGCATACCTATCAACATGCTTTTCGTGTAAGCAGTGACTTTATGAATGCAATACTTACAGCCAATTATCTCATATCACTTTATGGTTCAAAACTTGATGAAGGTGGTTTTCAAAGAGCATGG
>SOIK01000285.1 GCA_004377245.1 Sulfurovum sp.
CATATTTATCTCTCTCATTCATAGAAATGAGAAATTTTGATAAGGAAGGGGGTGCTTTTCGATGCCAGGAATTAAACTAACTTCACGTGATTCATTTGATGACGCTTATAGAAAATTCAAAAGACAATGTGACAGAAACCTTATCGTAACTGAAGCGAGAGCTAGACAACATTACGAAACTAAGACTGAAGCAAGAAAAAAAGAGAAAATTGCAACACGCAAGAAGATCCTTAAAAAACTCTTCATGCTTAGAAGATACGAGTCTAGACTGTAATCAGTCTTTCTCTTATTCCAACTCTTATGAGTTGGGATCTATACACAATCAACAATCCCACTTTATAATTAACCTATCAAAACGCATCTATTTTAATCAAAATATTTTACTTACTATCATACTGTTTATCGTACAATGCAACTCCCCTGTGTTTTAGTTGATATGCTTTAGGACTCATCCCCTCGTATCGTTTGAAAAAACGTCCCAACTGTGAAACTGTCTCAAAGTTAAGTGCATAAGAGATCTGTTTGATGGACATACCACCAAAACAGAGTAAATACTGTATCTCTTTGATGATACGCACATGAATATAAGAGAGTGCAGTATGATGAAGTGTAGATTTAACAGTCTCACTCAAATGTTTAGGTGTGATACCTAACATAGATGCATACTCTTTCACACTTCTTTTCTGCCAGTAATGCTCTTCGATCAGGATGAGAAATTCTGAGCATATCTGCTCGGCTCTTGTATGGTTTTGCTTCAACCCAAAATTAAGTTTCTCACGTTTTAGTAAAAAAAGCAATTGATTGATCAACATTTTTGTCACTATTTTATAATCATCATTTTTAGCTCTTAATTCACTGCTTAACTGTTCATATATAGAGACAGCATGTGCAAATTGTGTCGTATCTAAAACAATATCTTGTTGACACTTGCGATGAAAGTCCAATAAATTATCTTGTATCTCCACAGCTAAACTATCTTCCTCTATAAACGCTTTATTAAAAAGTAAAACATAGGTTCTTGAAGCATTAGTGGTATCTTTAAATGAATATATTGATCCTGGGTTTACTAGTTGAAGAGATTGCGGTTTAATCAAATAATTAAATTGATTGATCGTCCGTTTTGTCTCTCCATGTATACGTAAAAACAAAGCATAATAATTGAAATGAATGGGTATACCTTGACTACCTGCTTTAGTATCATCAAGCAGTACTATATCTTTAGCCTCAAAATCATCTGCAAAAAAATCCATGCCGAACATTGGATTAGGTTCAAATAAATATTTATAGGTATTCACAGTCTGTTCTATCGTAAAAAGAGGTAGTATTTTCATTATATAAAACCTTTTTGAACATAATATTACATATATTAACATACATATAATACATAATCCGACAAAATGTACATTTTTGCGAAATTTTGCTCTTTATTTTATAATAACTTCATGTTATTATTGTTCATGATAATAAATTATCAATATAAACATAACTAAGGAGAAATCATGTTTAAGTCAGCTCACAAATTAACCCTCAGCTTTTTTGCTTTCACGTTAGTATTTATGCTATCCACAGTACAAGCAAATGAACCCGCATTAGCATATAAGTATGATGACAAAAGATTACAATGGGGTCCTTGTCCACCCTTTATAGGAGAAGGGTGTGAAATAGCCATACTTCATGGTGACCCGGCAAAAAACAATTTGGATATTTTCTTTAAAGTACCAGAGGATTTTGCTATTCCTCATCATTGGCATACTTCAGCAGAAAGAATGACGCTTGTATCTGGGAAAATGACCGTAACGTATGACGATCAAGCATCAGAACTGCTGGAGACAGGTATGTATGCCTATGGTCCTTCTAAACGACCACATACAGCCTATTGTGAAAAAGGTGATCCTTGTGTACTTTTCATCGCATTTGAAGAACCTTTAGATGCTTTTGAAATAATGAAAGAGACAAAATAATATCAATGAAGGGATATTAAAATATCTCTTCACTCTCCATATCACCTGCTTTAGAAAAAACTTTCCTTTAACTCATTACACATTATCTAACTTTTCGCTAAAATTATACTATTAAAATTTTCGTCATTTCCTATTTTATTAGGAAATCTAGAATCGGCATATGATTCCAATTGTGGATCCCCGTGTCAAGCACGAGGATGACGAACGAAAAAGGTTTTCCTATGACATTTACTACCCCTCTCCAAAAAGACGCTATCAAGATCATGCTCCTTGGTTCCGGTGAACTTGGTAAAGAAGTTGCCATTGAGGCTCAACGACTTGGTGTTGAAGTTGTTGCTGTTGACAAATACGAAAATGCACCTGCGCACCTCGTAGCAAACCGTTCTTATGCTATAGACATGCAAGACAAAGAAGCTGTACTTGCACTCATAGAAAAAGAGAAACCTACTTACATTTTGCCAGAGGTTGAAGCCATTAGCATTGCAGCACTTTTTGAAGCTGAGGCTAGAGGTTTTCATGTTATCCCTAACGCTGAAGCAGTAAACAAAACGATGAACCGTAAAAACATTCGTGTTTTTGCAGCTGAAGAGCTGGGTCTTAAAACAAGTGGGTATGAGTTTGTCACAACACTTGAAGGGCTTAAAGCAGCAGGTGAGTGCATAGGTTTCCCATGTGTCATCAAACCGGTGATGAGTTCTTCAGGTCATGGACAGAGTATCGCGAAGAGCGCTGATGACATAGAAAAGTCATGGGAGATCGCTAAAGAGGCTCGTGGTGATGCAAGTGAGCTCATCGTTGAAGAGTTTGTACCTTTTGACTATGAGATAACCCTTTTGACTGTACGCAACGAAACAGGAACTACTTTTTGTGAAACCATAGGACATGTACAAAAAGATGGAGACTTCATCCTCTCATGGCAACCGATGCAGATGAGTCCAGAAGCACTGAAAAAAGCACAAGAGATCGCTAAGGCTGTGACAGATGGCCTTGGTGGCAGAGGTATCTTCGGTGTTGAGTTCTTTGTGAAAGATGAAGAAGTTTACTTCTCGGAACTCTCACCTCGTCCACATGACACAGGCATGGTTACACTCATTACACAAAGCCAAAGCCAGTTTGCTTTACATGTAAGAGCTGTACTTGGTCTGCCACTTGATTTTACTTTCTATGGTTCAGGTGCCTGTGGTGCATACAAAGCAAAAAATGAGAGCCATAATCCTACACTGGAAATACCAGATAACGCCTTTACAAAAGACAGTTTCGTAAGAGTCTTTGGAAAGCCAGAGTCACATGTAGGTCGTCGTATGGCTGTAAGTCTTGTACTTGATGAAGTAGAAGAGGCGAAGCGCAGAGCTACGCAGATCGTCGATCAGATAGATGACCACTAAGCAGTATACGCTTACCCTTCCTCCTTATAACAGAGGGATGCACCTTATCACAAACAAGATAGAAACCCTATTTGACGGCTCTGTCTCTGCAGGCATTGTACACCTTTTTTTACAACACACCAGTGCCAGTCTGTGCATCAATGAAAACGTAGACCCAAGCGTACGCAGTGACGCTGAAACTTTTATGAATGACCTCATCCCAGAGTCCTACCCGAAGTTCAAGCATACTTATGAAGGCAGTGATGACATGCCGGCACACCTAAAAAACATGCTTCTTGGCACCTCACTGAACATCCCATTGAGCAACGGAAAACTCGGTCTTGGCACATGGCAAGGAGTCTATCTTTTTGAACACAGAGACTATGCAAGCAGCAGAACACTTATCATTACCCTACAAGGAGACTAACATATGAAGCAGATCGTCATACTCGATGCAAAAACACTCGGAGAGGACTTGGACCTCAGCTCCCTTAATGACTTTGGAGAAGTGAGCACCTACCAGACGACCAGTCCAAATGAGACACTCGCACGCATCCAAACTGCAGATATCATCATCACCAACAAAGTGGTCGTCACTGCACAGATGATGGAAGAGTCACCTAACCTCAAGCTCATCTGTATCGCCGCAACAGGGATGAACAATGTTGACCTCGATGCCGCCAAAACCATGAGTATAGAAGTGAAGAATGTTGCCGGATACTCTACTGGGAGCGTAGTACAACACACCTTTGCTATGGCCCTGTATCTTGTAGAAAAGATGTCATATTATGATATGGCTGTCAAAAGCGAAGCGTGGACAAACTCAGGACTCTTTACAGATGTCTCCAAACCCTTTTATGAGATAGCAGGGAAGAGATGGGGGATCATCGGGCTTGGCAGCATCGGTAAAGAAGTAGCCAGAGTTGCGACTGCTTTTGGTGCGAAGGTATGTTACCATTCAACCTCTGGTGAGAATTATGGACAAAAATATCTACATGTAGCACTGGAAGAGATGATGAAAGAGTGTGATATCATCTCCATTCACTGTCCGCTTAATGACAAAACACATAACCTCATCAATGCTTCAAACTTAGGAATGCTAAAAAAAGGTGCTGTGCTTCTAAACCTTGGTAGAGGAAGTATCATCAACGAAGCTGATTTAGCTCAAGAGCTAGACAAAAAAGAGATCTACGCGGGGTTAGATGTACTTACACCTGAACCCATCGCCAAAGATAATCCACTCATGTATGTTAAAAATCAAGATAGACTCCTCATCACTCCACACATCGCTTGGACGAGTATAGAAGCTAGAAAAAAGCTTCTTGAAGGTATTGTAGAAAATATTAAAACATTTATGGAGAAGTACAATGTATAGCATTCAAAATATAAGAAATTATCACCAAAAACTTTATTTTGGATTTTTAACATCTCTTCATCCAACGTTTCTATTCTACTTTTTTAGAAAAAGTAGGCAAAAAGCGTCACTGCTCTCGAATCGCTTCGCTTTCAAGGGCGTTCGCAGTGACATAATTTTATTTATAAAAGCATTGCAAAGCAATACATACCAACACTATTCACTCACATCTATCAGGACAGAGTCATGCTAGATGTTCTAATCATAGGCTCAGGAGGTGCTGGATTAACTGCTGCACTCTCTGCTAAAGAAGCTGGTGCTTCTGTTCTTGTGG
>SOIK01000072.1 GCA_004377245.1 Sulfurovum sp.
TACCATATGAAGCTCTCTCAAAACAAAGTAGCACAGGCAAACAAGGAACTGATGGATTTGGAAATTCATCCTGACCCTTATGTAAAAGTAGGCTATTTTAATCGTCAAGATTTTCCAGACTATGCAAGTGTAACCGTCGGTGTCTCTTTACCACTCTATGGTACAGAAAAACTAAACTCAGAAATAGCACGAAAAGAAGCCCTCTCAAGTATAAGTGAATCCATAGATTACAAAGCCTACTTAAAAAGTGAAATACGTGCAAGTTATGCAAGACTCACTGAAGCATACCGCATCTATAAAATTATACAAAACAAAAGTTTACCACAAGTTGGGCATATGCTTGAGCTGAGCTCTTCTGCCATAAAAGAGGGAGCCGATCTCTTTACTTATACCAATATACTTGAACAGAAACTGGCATTGGAAGAGGAGAGTATCTCCATCAAAGCTGAGTATCTGCGCACAAAAGCCAAACTCAAAGCACTTACAGGAGAGATATAATGTACAAATATTTGTTAGCCCTGATTTTACCTCTATTGCTTATGTCTGAAGAGAGTAAACCTACCATTGAACAACTTTTTAATGTTAAAACTGTCAAAGTAGTGCGTCTTTCTACTGCTAAAGAGCAGATAAACTACGGTTATATTGTTGCTCAAGACTCACGTAAAGTGGATGTACTTGCATGGTTTTCCGGTTATGTAGAAAAACTGTTTGCTGATACCCTCTACAAGAAAGTAAAAAAAGGAGAAGCCTTAGCTACTGTCTATTCTCCGGAAGTCTATAAAGCAAAACAGGATTATCTAAACTCCATCAACTTCAATGCTAAGCGTTCTGCTCCAGGTATGCTCAAGAGTGCAAAAGCAAAACTTACACTTTTAGGGGTAAGTGAAGATGAGATAGATCGCATTGGAAAAGTACGACATGTAGATGAGTTTACTACCATTTATGCTCCTATATCAGGATGGATCTTTCAAAAGAATATTAACCAAGGTTCTGCCTTTAATGCACAAAAAAAACTCTTTCAAATCGTCAATCTTGAGAAAGTATGGCTTGAGGCAAAACTCTTTCAAAATGAGTTAGAGCATCTTAAACAACTTCATAACTTTAAAGTCAAACTCAAAGGTATACAGAAAGTCTTTAATGCTAGAAAAAACCTACTTTATCCGATGCTCAATCCTAAAGAGGCTACTGCTACTTTGCGTTTAGATATAGATAACAGTGAAGGTGTCTTAAAACCTGGTATGTATGCAAAAGTCTATGCTACTTCAACTGCCACTAGCCATCTTGTCATACCACGTACTGCTGCTATGCGTAAAAATGGTACATGGTATGCTTTTCTTGCAACAGAGTTTAAAGGTGAGTATGAGCCTGTAGCCATAAAGTTAAAACCTCTTGACACCATGCATTATATGGTCATCAAAGGACTTAAAGAGGATGATACTATCGTCAATAATGCCCTCTTTATGATGGATTCAGATGCACAGATAAATGGAGTGTACTGATGATAGAA
>SOIK01000038.1 GCA_004377245.1 Sulfurovum sp.
TTTCATTGTCAAGGGTTTTTTAGAAAAAGATGCAAATTCTTTGAAAAAAATTATTTACTTACATTATATAGGATAAAGTCGCTTAAAGTTAGCCTTCAATGGTGTATAAAATATTTGCATATATAGATATAATTTTATTACTTTTGTTGTACTTATATGGAGTATGGATGTAATACCAAATCAAATAGGAAAGTAGTATGAATAGAAGCCAACCTTGAATATTAAATAGAGATTTAATAAAAGTTTTTAGACATTATTACTCTACCAGGTAAATAATATAGATAAAATTTCTTTTTAATTTGTAGTAGATTTGGTTGAATGGGGTTTGTGTAGTGAAAGAGCCTACGCTAAAAGTAGATTTGGTTGATAGGTGACTGAACGAAGCAAAGTCCATTCAGCCGAAGATGCTGCAAAGCAAGAAAAAATTAGATTTTTTCCGCCATTGGAACATCATATAGGATATCATCCATTGGGTGTCTATACATAGGCATAGCAAGTCTTTTCTCATCAAGGATGTGACCGATAAATCCGATAGATCTACCTACGATGAAGAATGCATTAAGTGTACCTGACTCGATAAACTCATCGATCTCAGTTTCTGAGTAGCCAAGTGCTCTCCACATATCAACCATAAGGATACCGATAGTACCATCAACGTTAAGAATGAGGTTCTCTTTCTTAGATGTTGTAAGTTGCTCAACTGTCAATGCATAGTCAAGAAGTGGCGTTGCCGGGAAATACTCTTTAGCAAACTTCTTAAGTCCCTCAACTCTAAGGTCTGGATTTTTAAGAGATTTGATACGGTGACCGATACCTGGGATAGGTACACCCTCATCTTTCATGTATTTAAGGAATGCTTTTGGATCAAGATCATTGTCGTCAGCATATTTGAAATACTTCGCAGCACCATCAATCGCACCACCAAATCTTGGACCAATAGTAAGAAGACCTGTTACAAGTGCTTCAACTACTGACTTACCAGCTCTTGCTGTTACTTTTGCATTGTGAGCACCTGAAACTGCCGGACCGTGGTCAGCAACAGTTTTCATTACTGTTTCAATGAACTGCGTAGCCCACTCTGGGTACTGTTTTTTGAACCATAATAGAGAGATAACATCACCGATACCTTTACCTGTATCTGGAGTTGCTACTGAAGAGATAGGGAATCCAGCGTATGTTGCTTCATCTCCTCTATCATCAGAAATAGTACAGATAAACTCTTTACTTCTTCTTACTTTCGGAACGGTGTTCATATCTGGCTCTGGAATTTCTGCAATATTAAGAGATTCAAATACCTCTTTAATTTTTGCTGGAAGATCATTAAATGATGCTGGTACATGAATACCTACTTCAGCCATTGCAGCATTTTTATAATCAGCTGTTTCAGCATCAACATTTGCAGAAGCTCCTGCGTGACCAAACTGAACACCTGAATCATAATACTTAGCAATCGTACCGATACACCATGCGATAATCGGCTTTTTAATCTTACCTGATTTAACAG
>SOIK01000089.1 GCA_004377245.1 Sulfurovum sp.
AAACGTTTAACTCTACTTATGTACAGATGTTTATGCTTGAGAAGTATGATAAAAATCTCTTTGAGTTGGTGGTGTCATCACCTTATAGTAAAATTTATAAACTTAAGAAATAGATATTGAATTCTACAGATAAATTTCAAAAGCGACTCTTTGATATTATTTTGTCTGTAGTAGGTATTTGTATGACATGGTGGCTTATGTTGTTAGCTTGGGTAGTTGCTTCATTAGAGACGAAAAGCAATGGTCTTTTTATGCAAGAACGCATAGGCAAAGAGGGAAAACCTTTTTTAGTATTTAAGATAAAAACAATGAAGCCCGTAGAAGGTGTAGATACAACGGTGACAACAAGTGGAGATAGTCGCATTACAAAAAGTGGTGTGTTTTTTCGTAAAACGAAGATAGATGAATTGCCACAGTTTTTTAATGTCTTGTTGGGAACAATGAGTTTTGTCGGTCCTCGTCCGGATGTACCTGGTTTTGCTGATAAGCTTGAAGGAGAAGATAGAATCATTTTGAGCCTTCGCCCTGGGATAACAGGTCCAGCTTCATTGAAATACAAAGATGAAGAAGAGCTATTAGCCAAACAAAAAGACCCAGAACGCTATAATAGAGATGTGATTTGGTCAGATAAAGTACAGATCAATAAAGCCTATATTAAAGAGTGGTCACTTAAAAAAGATATAGAGTATATTATGAGAACAGTTTTAGGATAAGTAATGGATAGAATTTTCCTCTCACCACCCCATATGAGTGGTAAAGAACAACAGTATATTGCAGAAGTCTTTGAAAGTAATTATATTGCACCACTTGGTGCATTTGTAAATCGTTTTGAAGATAGTATTGAAACCTATACGGGAACTTCAAATGCCTTAGCTCTTTCTTCGGCTACAGCAGGGTTGCATTTAGCTTTACGGGTTGCAGGGGTAGGTGAGGGGGATTATGTTTTAGCGTCCAGTTTTACATTCATTGGTTCTGTAAGTGCAATTTTATATCAAAATGCAAAACCAATATTTGTAGATAGTGATGAGAGTTGGAATATCTCACCTGCATTACTTAAGGAAGCTATCCAAAGATCTCCTAAAAAGCCTAAAGCATTAATTATTACTCATTTGTATGGACAGCTTTGTAAGCTTAATGAGATCATAGATATCTGTAAAGAAGAGGGGATTTTTCTTATCGAAGACGCAGCAGAGTCTTTGGGTGCTAGCTATCAAGGAAAACAGAGTGGTACTTTTGGGGACATGGGCGTATACAGTTTCAACGGCAATAAAATCCTTACCACTTCAGGTGGTGGGATGTTAGTGAGTGAAAACGAAGAATGGATAGCTAAAGCTAAGTTCCTCTCAACGCAAGCCAAAGAGGATCATTTGTATTATGAGCACAAAGAATTTGGATATAACTATCGTATGAGCAATGTTTTAGCTGCTATTGGTGTGGCTCAAATGGAAGTACTAAATGAAAGAGTAGATAGACGAAGAGAAATTTTTGATCTCTATCAGAAAAATCTTTGCGAGCATGAAGAGGTACAATTTATGCCAGAGATTCAAGATAGTAGAGGGAACCGTTGGCTAAGCACTTTAACTTTTAGCAGAACCAACCCTCAAAAGATAGTAGATATATTAGAAGAAGCAAATATCGAAAGCCGTCTATTGTGGAAACCAATGCACATGCAACCGCTTTTTACAGATGCTTTGGTGATAGAAGATGGTACCTCTCAAAGACTTTTTGAACAAGGGATTTGTTTGCCAAGTGGAAGTAGTATGTGTGATGAAGATATTTACCGTGTTTGTGATACATTAAAAAGGGTATTGTAGTGAAAACACTTTTACGTCCAACATCAGGAAAGCGTTTGCTTTTTTTTGTGTTGATAGATAGCATCTTATCGCTTGTAACGCTTTATTTAGCTTATCTGTTACGTTTTAATTTTCATATACCTGAAGAGTTTTTTCAATCATTTTGGATGACATATGTGATCTTGACAGGATTAAAACTTCTTTCTCTTTTTCTCTTTAAAAATTATTTTATAGTCTGGCGTTTTTTTAGTTTTGTGGATGCAAAAAATATACTTTTCTCTCATCTTGTTGCGTATGGCTTGTTTGTTGGTATATATCTTCTGTTTTCTAGTCATTTTGCTCCTTTCCCTCGAAGTGTGGTTGTTATTGATTTTTTCTTATCATTGATCTTTATTGGTGCATTGCGAGCGAGTAAACGTTTTTTTAGTGAAAGAAGTCAAGCATCTATGCTGAAGCCAACATTACTTTTAGGGGTCAACAGCAATACTGCAACGATGATACAAAGTGCTTTGCGAGGAGATATAGAATATTACCCCTCTGGAATCATTGCCATGGATGAAGATGAAAGTACTATGCATGCCTATATGCAGAATGTAAAAGTCTATCCATTGGTGAACTTAGAGAAAATCATAGAAGAGAAGAAAATCTCATCAGTGATTATTACGCAACAGTTAGTACCTAAAAAATTAAAAGCCATAGTTGATAGACTGAATTATGTTGGCGTGACAGATATAAAACAAGTGAAACTTTTAGGCAATAATCATGAGAAATTAGAAGATCTTTCTATCGAAGATTTACTCGCACGTCATCCTAAAGACCTGGACTTGGATGCCATAAAGAACTTTATCAAAAATAAATCTGTACTCATTACTGGTGCTGGTGGGAGTATAGGCTCAGAGATCGCCAGGCAATGTCAACAGTTTGGAGCATCATCGTTGACCTTGGTAGATAACAGTGAATATAGCCTTTATCGGATAGGTGAGCAAATAAAGAAAGCCCAATTGAAATTAGTAAGTGTCACAGATAGAGATAGATTAGCAATGATCTTTAAAGAAGCTATGCCAGAGATAGTTATACATGCAGCAGCATATAAGCATGTACCTATTTGTGAAAATAATCAAGAAATGGCAGTGTTTAATAATGTCTTAGGTACTAAAAATGTTATTGATGTGAGTATAGAAAATAGGGCAGAGAAAGTAGTTGTTATCTCCACAGACAAAGCAGTACGTCCGACCAATGTCATGGGTGCCACTAAAAGAGTCACAGAGCTTTATGCTAACAATGTAGAGACAAAAGGAACAGAGATAGTTGCTGTACGTTTTGGTAATGTTCTTGGTTCAAGTGGCTCGGTCATCCCTAAGTTTAAACAACAGATCGAAGAGGGTGGACCTGTGACTGTAACACATCCTGAGATCACCCGTTATTTTATGCTTATTCCTGAGGCGTGTCAGCTTGTGCTTCAGACAGCTGCCATAGCAAAAGGTGGAGAACTGTTTATCTTAGATATGGGAGAACCCATTAGGATAGTGGATTTGGCTAAGCAGATGATACGACTCTATGGTAAAGAAGATGAAGTAGAAGTTATATTTACCGGATTACGTCCTGGGGAGAAACTTTATGAAGAGTTACTGCTTGATGAGAGTGAACAAAAAACAAAATATAGTTCTATTTTCATTGCCAAGCCTACAAAGTATGACATAGTGCAATTGACGAGTGATATAGAAGCACTATTGGAAGCAAAAGATAAGGTGTCGGCACTTCAAAATATTGTCCCTGAGTTTATAAGAAAAGATTAGATATAATATTTTAGTTATGTTTTAATATAACTAAAAATAAATTTCAAGGAAGAAAAATGTTAAAAAAAGTAATTGCAGGGTTTTTAGTACTTGCAACGTCAACAGTGTTTGGTATGAGTTTAAATCAACTCAATAGTGTATCTAAGACAGAGTTAATGGAGATTAATGGTATCGGTGAAGCTAAAGCTGCAGCTATTATGAAAGCAAGAAAATTTAACTCATTTGATGATGTACTTAAGGTAAAAGGTGTAGGTGAAAAACTTGTATCTAATATTAAAAATGATGTGAAGTCACAAAGTAAATCAAAAAAATCTACTAAAAGTTAAAGTAGAAACTAAATCTAAAAAGAAAAACCAAAATAGAGGGAGAGTGTTTCTCTCCCTCTATTTTTACTACATTTTTTACAATCTCCTTTAATCACATCTTCGCTACAATTGCATTAATTAATTTCAAGGTATTTTTATGACAGTAACACGTTTTGCTCCTTCTCCTACAGGCTATCTCCACATTGGTGGGCTGCGTACCGCACTTTTCTCTTGGCTTTGTGCACAACATAACAAAGGCGAATTTCTGCTTCGTATCGAAGATACAGATATGGCTCGTAACTCAGATGAGGCGAAAGATGCTATCCTCAAAGCGTTTGATTGGGTAGGTATGAGTTATGAGGGTGAAGTCGTATATCAGTCAAAACGTTTTGATCTGTACAAAAAATATATTGATCAACTTCTTGATGAGGGTAAAGCTTATAAGTGTTATATGAGTAAAGAAGAGTTGGATGCTTTACGTGAAGAGCAAATGGCTAAAAAAGAGCGTACACGTTATGATGGAAGATACAGAGACTTTACTGGTATACCACCTGAGGGTGTCGAACCGGTTATTCGGATAAAAGCACCACAAGAAGGGACTATCTTTTTTGTGGATGGTGTTAAAGGTGCGATAAACATCGCAGCATCTGAAGTAGATGATTTTGTCATCGCAAGAGCTGATGGCGCACCGACCTATAACTTTGTTGTTGCCATAGATGATGCACTTATGGGACTTACAGATGTCATCCGCGGAGATGACCACCTCTATAACACTCCTAAACAGATAGTAGTTTATAATGCACTTGGATTTACTTTGCCAAACTTTTACCATGTAGCAATGATCAATAATGAACAGGGCAAAAAACTCTCTAAAAGAGATGGTGCAACAGATGTGATGGAGTACAAAGCATTAGGCTATCTTCCTGAAGCACTTCTTAACTTCTTGGTACGTCTTGGTTGGAGTTATGGTGACCAGGAGATATTTAGCCTTGAAGAGATGATAGCACTTTTTG
This sequence comes from Sulfurovum sp., assembly GCA_004377245.1. GTDB lineage: Bacteria > Campylobacterota > Campylobacteria > Campylobacterales > Sulfurovaceae > Sulfurovum. The sequence goes on from SOIK01000089.1 coordinate 4,908, forward strand.
ACCCTAA
>SOIK01000099.1 GCA_004377245.1 Sulfurovum sp.
GATCATGGATTATAGAAAAACCAAAGCTTAATCATACTGTGGGCTTCGGCTCACAACTTATACACTTTCCTCTTAACACAAATTACCCTATAATACAAAAAATACTATCAAAAACACGCTACACATACATCTAGGAAATACTAATATGGCATCATTTAACACGATAACAAACATACCAGAAGCACTTTTAGAGACAATCGATACATTTAACTTTAGTAAAATGAGTGAGATACAAGACAAAGCTATCAACCCTATTCTTGAGGGTAAAGATATCTTGGCACAGTCTAAAACAGGTTCAGGTAAAACATTAGCGTTTGGTATCCCTGCTATAATGCGTACAGATATGAGTGAAAATAAACCTCAAACCATTATCATTACTCCTACACGGGAGCTTGCAGACCAGATAGCTGTCGAACTTAGAAAAGTAGCAGCATACAAAGCCAATCTTAAAATACTTACTCTCTACGGAGGAGTGCCTCTACGAACACAAGCTACATCTTTAGAGAAGGGTGCACATATACTCATAGGTACACCAGGTAGGCTGCAAGATCATCTAGCCAAAGGAACATTAGAGCTTCATAGCATCAAAACCCTTGTCTTGGATGAAGCAGACAAAATGCTTGATATGGGTTTTTATGATGAGATAGTCAAAATAGGCTCTAACATGCCAAGAGCTAAGCAAACCCTACTTTTCTCAGCAACCTTCCCAGAGAAGATAGAAAAACTAGCCAAGGCACTTTTAAAACAACCACTTACAATCAAAGTAGATACGATTCAAGAGATCAATAAGATAGATGAAATCGTCTATGAAACTTCCGATAAGTTCAAAACACTCACTGCACTCATACAATCCTACAAACCAGAATCACTACTTGTTTTTTGTAACACAAAAGCTGAAGTAACCTCACTTGCAGATACACTGCATAGGAGAGGACACTCTGTGATAGACTTACATGGTGACCTTGACCAAAGAGAACGTAATGAAGCCGTCTTAGCCTTTTCCAATGGTTCTAAAAGAATCCTTGTAGCCACAGATGTTGCTTCAAGAGGACTAGACATTAAAGATATAGAACTTGTCATTAACTATGATCTGCCATGGGACAAGGAAGTTTACACACACCGTATAGGGCGGACAGGGCGGGCAGATGCCACAGGTACCGCTTTATCTTTATATGGACCTAAAGATAGTGCTAAATGCGCTTATATCACTTCACAGGCACGTACAGCAGATATGAAAGATCTACGAGTGGATGCTACGTTTAAAATGATCTCCTCCTATGATACACTCTGTATCAATGGTGGTAAAAAAACCAAACTTCGTGCTGGAGATATATTGGGTACTTTATGTAAAGAGATTGGTCTTGAGCCTAAAATGATAGGAAAAATAAACATTACTGACACAAAGTCTTATGTAGCACTCCATCATACTGTTGTAGATAAAGTTTTTAAAGCCTTAAAAAATACAAAAATTAAGAAAAAGAAGTATGTAGCTTGGATATTGGATTAAATACTTAATCTTTTATAAGTCCAAAGTTAACTGCGCAAGCATGATATAGTGTCGTCATTCCCGACCCGATCAGGAATCTAGAGTTTAAAACCAAAGAGAATATCTAATTGCCACTACATATCAAATTCTGGATCCCCGGGTGCCCATCGGAAATGCCCTTGGGGTGCAAGCCCGAGGATGACGCATAATAATGTAGTATATTAGGTATTTACTGATCTTTCAGTATCTTTTTTCTACGTTTAACACGTATGATGTAAAAAAGTGTAATAAAGACGACTGAAATAAGTGCAATGAGTGTAGCATTTTGTAGATACTCATTTATAAGTTCTTCCTTTGAACCAAGCAGATAGCCTAAAGCCACTAAAACAATGACCCAAATACCCGCACCAAGTCCAGAGTAAAAAGAGAACTTAGCCACATTCATTCGTGCCAATCCTGCGGGTAGAGAGATGAGTTGACGAATACCGGGGATGAGTCTTCCATTAAATGTGGAGAGTTCTCCATGTTTTATAAAGAAATCTTCTAGTTTATCAAGTGTCTCTTCTTTAATAAAGAAGTATTTTCCATACTTTAAGATGAAAGCTCTTCCAAAGTGTACAGCTAAGTAGTAGTTAAAAAGTGCACCTGCAACAGACCCCAATATACCTATCAATACAACGATATAGATATTCATCTCACCTTTGAAAGCAAGGTATCCTGCCGGTATCATAATAATTTCACTTGGAAAAGGGAAAAAAGTACTCTCAAGAAACATGAGAAGAAAAATACCCCCATAACCCATATCTCCGATGTATTGAACGATTGTATTGGCTATTTCATGTATCATAATATGAGGGAAAAGTACTGTAGGGCTTATTCGCTATAAGCGCCTACAGCTATGAGTCTTTTATAACGCTGATCAAGCAGTTCATCAACTGAAAGTTCTTTAAGGGCTTTTACATTCTCCAAGAAATATATTTTAAGTACTTCAGCTGCAGTGTTTTTATCACGATGTGCCCCTATAAGTGGTTCGTCAAGTACATCATCAATGAGTTTATGCTCCAGCAGGTCACTTGGTGTGATCTTAAGTGCTTTGGTTGCTGCCTCTACTTTACTAGGGTCATTCCATAAAATCGCGGAACATCCTTCTGGTGAGATAACTGCAAAAACTGAATAACGCATCATAGCAAGCTTATCTGCTACACCAATGGCAAGTGCTCCTCCTGAACCACCTTCTCCAATAACAATAGAGATAAGAGGTACTTTCACAGAGGCAAACTCAAAAAGGTTTTTAGCGATAGCCTCACTCTGTCCTCTCTCTTCTGCCCCAAGTCCAGGATATGCACCCGGAGTGTCTATGAGCATCAATACCGGGATGTCAAACTTCTCTGCCATACGCACAGCACGGAGTGCTTTTCTGTACCCTTCAGGGTTTGGCATACCAAAGTTTCTTTTGATCTTATTTTTAACACCACGCCCTTTTTGTTCACCAATAAGCATAGTCTTTTGACCACCTATCCAACCGATATAACATAATATAGCAGGATCATCACGGAAAGCACGGTCTCCATGAATTTCATATGCATCATCCATAAGAAGTTTAATGTAGTCTAGAGAGTAAGGTCTGTCCGGGTGACGTGCAAGTTGTAACTTTTGGTAATCACTAAGTGAACCAAATGTTTTAGTCACCTCTTTTTCTAACTCTTTTTGATGTTTCTCTACAGCATCCAAATTTGCAATGGCATGTGCCGATACAATCTCTTCTTGTATCTTTTCAATTTTGTTTTCAAAATCTAAATAGGTTGCCATAACTTAATCCTTATACTTTCTTAAAGATAACTACACCGTTGGTACCACCAAAGCCAAATGAGTTACTCATAGCAACATTGATCTCTGCTTTTCTAGCCTTATTAGGGATATAGTCAAGATCACAATTCTCATCTGCTGTTGTATAGTTGATCGTTGGAGGCAAAACACCATCTCTCATCGCCATAAGACAAGTCACTGCCTCTATAGCACCTGCTGCACCTAAACAGTGACCTACTTGTCCCTTAATAGAACTGACCGGTGGACAGTTCTCTTTACCACCAAAAAGCTCTTTAAGTGCAGCTGTCTCATTTTTATCATTTATAGGTGTAGAAGTACCATGTGCATTGATATAATCTATTTTTGGCTCACCTGCCATTTTGTATGCACCCTTCATCGCACGAAGTGGTCCATCCATTGTAGGTGTTGTAATATGACTTGCATCACCACTCTCACCAAAACCAATTAGTTCTCCATAAATAGTTGCACCTCTTGCTACAGCGTCATCATAACTCTCTAACACTAAAGCACCTGCACCCTCACCCATAATAAAACCATCACGGTCTGCATCAAAAGGTCTTGAAGCTGTTTTTGGGTCATCATTTCTTGTAGAGAGTGCTTTCATCGCTGCAAATCCACCGATACCTGCTGGACAGATCGCTGACTCTGCACCGACCACCAACATTTTATCTGCCGTACCAACTATAATACTTTTTGCTGCTTCACCAATAGCATGTGTTCCTGCGGCACATGCTGTTACTGATGATAAGTTAGGTCCTTTGAGTCCTTGATAGATAGAGATAAATCCGCCAAGCATATTTACCAATGAAGAGGGGATGAAGAAAGGAGAAATTCTTCTTGGTCCTCTAAGTTCACATACCACTGAATTTTTCTCAATATTTGGCAGTCCACCTATCCCTGAAGCAGATGCTACACCAAATCTTTCCATATCAACATCATCACCAAACTTTGCATCTTCCATTGCTTCAGCTGCAGCTTTGAGTCCAAGTTGTATAAATCTATCTGCTTTTTTTGTCTCTTTAGCATCCATCACAGAAAGTGGATCAAAATCCATGATCTCACCTGCAATTTTTGCTGAGTGTTTCTCTACATCAAATGATTCGATCACTTTAATACCACATTTTCCTTCGATAATCGCAGAAAATGCACTTTCTTTGTCAAGTCCTACAGAATTTATCATCCCTAAGCCTGTCACTACTATTCTTTTCACTGACTCTCCTATCTATTTACTTTAGTAAGATATATATCAAAATTTCAAAAAATACTGATATATATCTTATCAAATTCCCCAAAGGGAACTTGATTCAAATTATACGTTTTCGATGAATTTGATTGCATCAGATACCGTTGCGATAGCTTCTGCTTGATCATCAGGAATTTCGATATCGAATTTCTCTTCAAGAGCCATTACCAACTCAACAACATCAAGACTATCAGCCCCAAGATCCTCTACGAATTTAGACTCTTCTTTTACCTCGTCTGGGCTCACGTTTAGTTGTTCTACAACTACTTCTTTTACATCATCAAATAATGCCATTGACTACTCCTTAATTAAGTTAAAAATACATAGCAAGTATAGCAAAAAAATGATAAAAAACGTATACATTTACACAAATACCTGCTTGTTAAGTAGCAAATCGTATTTTTGTGAAATAAATGTGAAGTGAATTATTCTCCTAAAAGTTTCTTTTTTATAAAAGGGTCATGTAAATGTTTTCCCTGAAGCATCAACAACTTCATCTCTTCATAAGAGACAAGTCCCTCTTTGTGCTTTTCAACTGCAGCAAAACCGTATCCCATAGGCGAAGGTGCTATGCGAGAATACCATGCCTTTGTTGCATCGATCCACTGATGTGTATCGAGTGTTTGAGTCAATATGATCTGCATATCTGGAGAGTGGTTTTCAAGCCAAAGTACCACACAGCCGATATCATCATAAAAATAAGTATCTCCCTCTTTGGTGATAAGCTGTGCAGCATAATCAAGTTCTTCTACATCCATATTACACTCTGAACATTGATACTCTTTGGATTTAATAGGGATAGCTTGATGTGCCGTATTACCCTTATATACATACCTTGCTCCCTCTTCACTTCCTAAAGAGAGTAAAAGTATCACGATCACTGCAACCACGATGGCAAAAGTTAAAAGATTCATTAGGATTTTTTTCACAACAACACTCCATTTTTAAAATAATAGACACCTACATAAGCACTACACAGTAAAACAAACAAACTTAATAATAGTAACGAAATTCTCTTTAGACTCTTTGAAGGTTGCTTGAAAAACCCTTGCATCACTGCAGCATCTATAGTTAAGAACACTCCTAACAGTAGTAGCCCCCACAACAGATAACCTACATAGTAATAGTGATCTTGCAGCATACAAAAAGGACATTGATGTGTCGGTAACTCATAAATGTATGTACCAAAAAAATAGACTACCGCATAATAGGCAATAACACCAAACAATAAACTCGCGATGATACTCATAACAGCAAGGTCAGAGAGTATCGTTAAAACTATCAATGCAAAGAGTAGATAAAAGAGTATTAAGAGTTTAGGGATATCCAAACCAAATGGAAGCCCATTGGCTCCACCTGTCTGACCAAATATCACTGAACAACAACTCACAGGATTCGTTGTTTCTATATGCGTAAAGTAGAGTATATCCAGTAGAAACTCACCACTCAAAAGAAGAAAAATAATGATAAAAAACCATGATTTTAGTTTCAAGTAGGGATAACTTTTTGCTTTAAGATCTATGCTATTCATACTCAACCATAAACCACTCAAAAAGAGAATGATTATTTTGAGTGACAAAAGAGGATTGCCATACTCATTTGCCTTGATCACACCTGCCCCACACATTGCCCCAGGAATAAGATTCGAGAGATTGTCTATGGTGTAAACAAAGTAAGGAAGTAAAACCACTTTAAGCAACATCACAAAAAAGATGATGGTCATGACAAGATAAGAACGATTTTCCAGTCTGAACTGCTCTGTGGTAAAAGCATCAAAGTTCCATCTTTTCAACAATCCAAGTGTAGAGATAAAAGCTATCAAAAGTAGCAAATAAAGTACAGTCTCGGAAAGTAAATAGACGATGACTTCATTGCTTAACAATACCTCATTCATTTTTTCACTATACTCCCATCCTCCATGTGCACGAGCTTACTTGCAAAAAGAAGTGTCTCAAAGAGTGGGTCGTGGGTTGCAACAATGATGGTTTTTCCCATCTGATGAAGTGATTGGAGTATCTCTATAAACTTAAGTGAATTTTCTCTATCAAGATTGGCTGTAGGTTCATCACAGATAATGAGCTCAGGCTCATGTACCAAAGCTCTGGCAATGGCACAGCGCTGTTTTTCCCCACCGGAAAGTTCTTTTACTGATTGTGATGCCTTATGTGAAATAGCCGCCATTTCCATGCTCTTTGCTGCCATCTGTTTGATAGTTATAATGTCAAGTCCAGAGTTAATAAGTGGTGCAATGACATTCTCTTCAACACTCAATGATTCCAGAAGATTAAAGTGCTGGAAGATAAACCCTATGCTTTTCGCACGATAGGCTGAAGCATGTAGATCAGGAAGCTTGGAGATAAGTTCTCCCCCTACAACTATCTTCCCACTACTGGGTTTATCGAGTGCAGCTATAAGTGACAACAGTGTTGATTTTCCACTGCCGCTTACGCCACTCAAAATGATTGTTTCTCCTTTAGCTACCTCTAGATCAATCGATTTGAGTGCTTCAAAAGCTTGAGCTGTTCCCTCGTTAAATATCTTATTGATACCTTCTATACGAATCATCATAGCATTGCCTCTTTTGGTGGAGTCACCGCTATCTTCCACGCGGGTATGAGTACTGCTGCAAGAAATGGGATGGCATAAAAAAGGAAAATAGACCCCAATAACCCAAACTCCAAGACAGGAACAAACTCAACATGATTAGGCAAGTTTGCACCTCCTAAAAATATCTGACTTAAGAGTGGTGCATTCAAGACAAATACATACAGATAAGCAAACACCACGCCCAATACAAAACTTATAAGCACAACCACTACCGTTTCATAAAATTTTAATTTCAAAATATCTTTGATACTCCAGCCTACTGCACGAAGTATGCCTATCTCTTTTCTCTCTGTGGAATAAACCATAGAGTAACGTTGATAGAGGATAAGCATAAAGGTTACCATAGCCACAAGATAGAGTATCAAAAAGAGCCCACCTTTATAATTATAAAGGTTCTCATACGCTTTTTTGATCTCTCTCTTTTCTACAACACGCACATCATAAAAAAGAAGATGCAGCTTGCTGATAATGTTATCCCATTCAGCATCATTGGGAACATTAAACGTAATATCTGTGACTTCATCCTCTCCTAATCCAAATATTTCTCTGGCTAGCTCTATAGACATAATGATCATATCATTGGCTATGAGATTGGTCTGAGAGGGAAGTGTTTGATGTATCTTTACTTTCTTGAAACTTCCTTCTGGGGTTTTAAATGAAAAATGCTCTTTATAATAGTGTTCCGATAGAAACGATTTTACACCTTCACCTACAAGCATACTATCAGTAGATAAAAAGCTTTTAAGATCCAACCCTTTTACAAGGGATTGAAGTTCTTTACTGCTTTGCTCATCAAAAAAATCTACACCTACCACTAAAAAAGATTTTTCACGAGGCGTAAAGAAATATCTGCCGTAAACACGAGGGGCTACCTGTGAAACACCATTGATCTCCAATACTTTATCCAGCCAATCACTAGGTGTATTAATAGTCTTCCCTGCTTGTACTCTACTTACTGTGAAATCTGCTTGACTCTCCAATGTACCCAAAAGCGTATTTTGAAGTGAAGAAGAGATAAAAAGTACGGAACTCAAAAGAAATATGATAATCACAGAGATCAACACAACGCCAATATGTTTACCTTTTTGTTTAAAAAGCAGTAAAGTTAAAAAGTACAAAAAAGCATTATTTTGCATAAACCAGATCCATTTTATTCATTGTTTGCATTTGAGGGTATGCAGGATTTGAAGCCTCATCATAAAAAAGAACTCTTGGTTCATAGTAAGCGACACTTAATGAGGGGGAAGAGAGTTTTGTAACCTTTGCAACACTACTCAGCATCTCTTTTGAAACCATACCATTATGAGTCAAATAGTGCACAAGTACAAAGCCTGCCAACAACAACACTATTGATACCAATATGGAAAATTCTTTAATCAATTGCTACCTGCTAATTTCTAATTACGGCTGTTCTATGCCATCTAATGCCATCACCATTTTATCGGTAATTTCATCAAACTTCACCATCGCTTTACCATTATGGTCAGCCATGAATGCTTTAGCACTTTTTTGGCTCTTAAACGGGATGAGTTCCCGTCCCATCGGTCCAAAAATGTCTGAATCCAGTACATAGGTTGCTTCTTTCGCAGGAATCTCTTCGAGTGTATAATAATCACTGACAGTTATTTCAGAAATATGACTACGATCGTAAGGAAAGTCTCCATCAAAGATATAATATTTCATCATATCTTTAACACCGTCAAAATAGTAGTTTTTATCGTCATGCTTTATGCGTGCCGCCCACTTAGGATACTTACTTACAAACATACCACACACAGGACATTTCGCATTACCAGGGACATCCATATGTTTACCCGCTAACTTCATACTGCCATTACTCACATAATACGCAACAGCTTCTAATTTAGATTTGGAAAGAGGAGGACAGGCCCCGGAAGTTTTGATCTTTTCCATCAATTGTTCGATCGTTCCTTCTGCGGAAGGAAGTTTTTTAGATTCACAAAGGGTCTTAACTATCTTTTCACCTTTATTCGAGAGTTTAACGATCTTTGCCAAACTCATATCATTGGCAAAAAGTGATCCTGAGATAAATAGTGATATTAGTAGTATTCTTGTCATATATTTTAGCCTATTGAAGTGATGTATACGCCCTACTCCAGAGAGGAAGTGTCCTTGGAGTGCGTTACCACGGATACCGTGGTAACGAGGAAGGGATAACCTTATCTATTTTTTAAGTAAAGCCCTACTGCTTGCATCTGCTTAGCATTTAAATCTTTACATAGTTTGTTTTCAACGATAAACGCTTTGGCTTCAGCTGTAGTGGTAAATTTCTTGTCAGTCTTTTGACACATTTTACCATAGATCATCTCACCTTTTTTCGTCATCATAGCTTGCTTTTTAGCAACCATCTTGCTGTCTTTGTCAAAATCACCTTCTGCTGCTTTATATGCACCATTATAGTCAACAACTTCACCACCATTTGCTTTAGCGAACGCTTGGGCATCAGCTTTTGAAGCAAAAGCATATTTACTTACCATTGTCATCGTACCTTTTTTAGCACTTCCGACTACATAAAAGGCTTTATCTACAGCGATAAATTTAAGACTCGTTACATCCACTACCTTGATATCTGTAAGTTTAGAACCTTTTTTAGTATCTTCTACCACACAGTGAATAGAACAATACTGTTTCACTTTACCATCCACAGTCGCAGCATGGTTTGTTTTATAGAACATCGGAAGTGTCATACCACACTCAGGGCAAAATGCTTTTGCTTTCCCCTCTTGAAGCAGTGTTGCTTTCTCAGCAGGAACAGCTTGAAACATCTTCATCATCTTTTTAGGTTTCGCCTCTGACTTCATCGCCGAACCACATTTCCCTGCTGCACATTTCATCTCAGCTTGTGCGAATGTTGCTATGGTACCTAGTGCCAAAAGTGTTAGTAAAATCTTTTTCATTTTATTTCCTTATAGTTTTGATAATTTATACTAATCTATTAGTGTTAAATAAGTGTTAATAAAACCTGTGAATTTCTTCCATAATGTTAGAAAACTCTATATCATCACCCTTCTCTTTCAAGAATGATATAAGATACTTTTCTGAAGCTTCAATACCCTCATTTTTTTCTATCTCTACAAGTGTAGCATACAGATCAGCAATAATTTCAATAACATGTTTTGAAATACTTTTTCTCGCTGCATGATAGCCAATGATCTCACCTGTATCATTGTCTCTTCTTGATTCAAACTCAGTAAATATCCAGTAGTATCTACCATCTTTTGCTAGGTTCTTAACCACTGCATTGATATTTTTACCCTGAGAGATAGTTTCCCATAAAAGCTTAAATACTACCTTTGGCATATCAGGATGACGGATAATACTATGCGGTTTGCCAATCAGTTCATCTTTGCTATAGCCAGCAACTTCCATAAAATAGTCATTACAATACGTAATTCTCCCTTTTTCATCGGTTTCACTCACAATATATCTTTTTGGATCTAGTTGTATCTCTTCATCTATAGGTGTTGGTTTTTGCATTTTAAATCCTTTTACTTTATAAGACGCTTATGAAGCAAAGCTCCACAAACTACGCTAACGCTGAGTTTTCTTACGACTCGGCATTTAGTGCCTCGCTTGCACTGCATTTTAATGCTTGTCAGCAGAAAGCTCACGTAACTAGTTACGTTTAGTTAGATTCTTCCATTTAAAAGCCTGATAAGTGCATCTGGCACTTCATCAAACTTGAAAATTCTTTTTCCACTATAGGCTTTTGAAAACTTTTCAGCCGCTTCTTTTGTCGCCAAAGGTACCAAATCATCACCTGATGGTGAGGTAGCTGTACTCCCATATACAAAAAAGGCTGTTTCTGCATTGATAGGTTTTAAAGTCTCATAGTCCGTTACAACGATCTCAGAAAAATCTCTCTCACTTTTTACACCCACATCAAACCACTTACCTGGTCTATGATAAAATTCAAACATCGATTTTGGGCTGGAAAAATAGACGGTTTTTCCATTTCTTACTTTGATCTTAGCTACCCATTTTGGTGCTTTGTAGACTTTAAGGTGTCTTACCAAACCTGTTGTGTTTTTATCATAATCCATACTGTAAAATGCTTGTGCATTAAATGGTTTGAGAGCTGGTGTATCAGCGAGTAACAGTGAAGTGATAAAAAGTAATACAGTGAACAGTTTCATTATACTAAGTCCTTTTTTGCAAATATTTTAAAGCCTAAAAAGGCAAAGAGTATCCCTAAAAGAAGTGGATACACAATAGAGATAAACACAAACACTTTTTGACTCATCATATCGAGTATATAAAATGCTACCGGTCCCATCACCGTGAGTTCAGGGTCAAAAAGTGAGATGGCAGCTACTCTAAATATCTCCATAGGGTTGATCATTGCAATACCGATGATCAACTCCGCATTAATACGCTGTTGCATCATCAATGATATAAGAGCAATATCAATAAATGCCAGTAAAAATATCCATATAAAAAAGGAGATACCCAATGCCATTTCTGATGATTTTACAATAGAAGAGATAAAAAAAGCAATACCCAAAAATGCAGAACTCATCGCAAAAAGCAGTCCCGTGTAGAGGAAAAAGAGATTTAAAGGTACCTCTGCACCCTTAAACATACCATAAAGGATCGCAAACACCATCGCCATAAATACAGGCAAAAATACAGTAATAAAACGCCCAAAGACTTTACCCCAATAATACTGTTTGAGTGAGATGGGGAAAGAGAGCATGTACTCCAAAATATGGCTGTCTCTGTCACCAGATATGGAACGCACTGTAGTGATGAGTATAAAGATAGGCAAAATAACGATAGTTACCTGAATATACATCAGCAACAGCCTGCTTAAACCAGAAAATCCCATCACTTGGGACTCAGTGATCCCTGCGATAAAAAAGAGTGCAATCAACCCACCAAATACCAGTGAGTAGACAATAAACCAATTGGCCCGTATAGACTCTTTAAGGTCAAGATAGGCGATTAAAAATAAATTTCTCAATATGCTTTCCTATTTTTATTTGCTTCAATTTTAAAGATACGTCTGCTCACTTCTGCAAAGTCTATGATCTCTTCACCTGCTTTAATGGTGCTATTGGTCTCGTGAGCACCAAAACCATAAGCCATAGGGGTGATATTATGCGTATCATAGAGTGCAGTTCGTGCATCGATCCACTTTCCTGTTTTAATATCTGTGATCCAGATCTTTGCTTTTGGAGCCCAATCAATCTTTTCATCATCAAACCACAACACAACACAACCAATATCATCATACATATAAGACCTGCCATTAGCAGTGTTGATAACCTGTACTGCATGATGTCTGTCACTCACAACCATTTTGCAGCGTTCACACATATCTCTATCCCAGTGTACATCACGCATCTCTGTAGGACTCTTTTTTTCACAACCAGCAAAACCTAAAAGTAATACTATAGCTAAAAAAAGTAGTTTAAACCTTTTCATCAGAGACTATCTTTCCTAGATCCATATAGACTTGACGATTCACGATCTCTTGAACTTCTTCTATACGGTGTGTGACAAAAAGCGCCAATTTCTCTTTTTTACTCTCTTGAATGAGTGTGTGAAAATCTTCTCTGGCTTTTGGGTCAAGGTTTGCCGTAGGCTCATCATAAATAACGATCTCACTCTCTTTTGCAAGAGAGATAGCAATGAGAAGCTTCTGTTTCATCCCACCAGAGAGTTTAAAAAATGATTTGCTAAGGTTTGATTTTATGTCAAACTTCATCTCATTGGCATAATGATAGATACGTTTTTCATCTACTCCTGAACTCTTACAGACATAAAAGATGAGTTCACTCACACTAAGTTTGATAGGAGGAGGGAGCTGAGGCACAAAACTGATATGCTTTAAAACTTCCGTACGTTCTGTGATAGGGTCCAAACCATTCACCAAAACACCTCCACTGCTAGGGTGATAATACCCCAATATAGAGCGTATCAGTGTTGTTTTTCCTGCACCATTGGCTCCCATGAGTGCAACTGAGTCATTAATATTAAATTCGATATTGACATTATCAAGTGAAAGATGTGAGTTAAATTTTTTACTTAGGTCAGTAATCTTGATCACACTAGCCCCTTAAGTCTAAAATCAAACTTGAGTGCATCTGTATGACATACATCGATACATCGTCCACAAAGTGTACAATCTGCCCCAGTAATATATTCCCTGGTGATGCCTTTCTCTTCTCTTTGTTTGTCATATTTTGCTTTGACTATCTCTAAAACCTGATTTTCAAAACAAACATCATGACAAACCATACAGTGGTCACAGTTATCATTCCACTCTACTCTTAGCGCTGAAGCTTTTCCTATGTATCCGTAGGTAGTGCCGATAGGGCAGATATAGGTACACCATGCACGTCTGGAGAAAAAGACTTCAAGAGCAAATACTACTACAACCCAAATGAATGCCAAACTCCATCCGTATGCGATCATTCTACTCAATATGCCTACCACATTAAAGGTTTCAAAGACCAAGTATCCACTCGTAAATGAAAGTATAAGAAAAATAGCCCAAAAGATATGTCGTACTCTATAGTCAAATTTTCTGCTTTTAATGATCTTTTTAGCTACGAGTGCATCATGCCATTTTTCACCTATCTCACTGAGTAGTCCATAAGGACATACCCAGGCACAGTAGCTTCGGCCTCCGACCAACATATAGAAGAGTATGACGGTTACTGTACCAATGATGATATTGATAGGCAATTCAAAAGTAGAAAGATAGAGTTGCATAGTAGTAAAAATATCAATAAGATGAAACCCTAAAAATCTTGAACCATTCAGTGTTCCCTCAAGTGTTTGAATATCTATCGCAAACGACAAGAAAAAGAGTAAATGGATAGCGATCACCAATATCCATCTTTTCATCCGATAGCTGAACTTTTTTTTACCCTCTTTGGTTACATCAAAAAAAGTAGACCAAAAAGTGGTTTTTCCTATGGTCTCTCTGTTGTTATACTTATCCATCTTACACTTCCTCTTTAGTACTACTGTTTAGCAGCTTCAGCTCTAGCCGGGAACTCACCTATCTCATCTGCAAATCTTTTTAGATCCTCTTCATTCAATGGCATCAAAAGACCCTTCATAATTATATTTTCTTTTCTGCCTGACTTAAACTCAACCAGATCTTTATAAAGTTTCTCTGCAGTTTGTCCAATGAGTTTAGGACCCATCATAGGTTTACCATTTTGGTAACCTGAACCATTTACACCATGACAAGAGGCACATTTACTTTTGTACTCATGACTGACTTCAAATGCTCCCGCACTTCCCGCTTTATCTCTTAGTGCACTAAGCTTATCCATCTCTTTTTGTCTATCATCTTTCTCTTCAATGGCTACAGTTTCATAGGCTGTCATTGTATCACCAAAGTCTTCTATGACTTTACCATATTCACCACCATGATATGCACCACCACCCATAAAGGTAAGACCCATTAGACCGATTATACCTATCGTGAGCAACCCTACAATAATATTCTTCATTTTTATTTCCTTGCCTCTTTTATTTTTTGATTAAATGCATAAATTTCATCTGCCAATGCTCTGATCTCATCTTTATCCATCATTTTGATAAGGTCAGTCATCAATACATTTTTCTTTTCACCACTTTTAAATACTGCGATCGAATCAAAAATTTCATTAGAACTTTTTCCAAGTAATGATGGACCGATAATTCCGTTAGCGTAGTCATTATGACAAGCTGAACACTTCACGATAAACTTTTTACTTAGCTTTCTAACTAGCAATGAGATCTGAACTTCTTCATACG
>SOIK01000125.1 GCA_004377245.1 Sulfurovum sp.
TGGTTCATCAGATACAAATTTTTCAACTCCCTCTTTTTGGGACTGAGTGTGGGTGCCATCTTCACACTTTATGCTCCATTGGAACCCTCTATCTATTCACTGGGTGGTGTTTTACTTGCCGTGGCTATGATTATTGTTGCTAGGTTCTATCATACGATTCTCAACGCAAACTGGTTTTTTAGGATTTCACTCTTCGTAGAAGTTATTTTACTCTTAGCCATGCTCTATTTTCTTTATGCTTCTTACAACTATCAAACAGCACTTATCCTCTACATTGGGTATCAAGTCACTTTTGTATTTGGGTCTTATCTCATAAGAGCTGAAACACTTTTACTAAAGACTGATACACTTTTAACCAAACTTGATACAGTCAAACAATTAGGATACCTTTTGGGAATGGGTGTATCGTATATTTTCTATAAAATACTTACTCAGTATGGCATAAAAGACAACCAAGACCAAGTCTATGATCTGCATTTTTTACTTATTGCTATTGAAGTCATCGTAATTGTCTTGATCCTAAAGAGTTTCAAGAAATAACCCCACAATCACCAATCACCACTGCTGCAAAGCAGCGCTCCCCGCTCTTCTCTACACACTACGCACTACCCACTTCTGGAACTAAATTCCGATACCCCTGTTGCTAAAGCACAAGTGGGGTGTAACACTGTCGCAAAGCGACTCCTTCTAATCATGATAATCAACTATCCCATAGTCATCATCATAATAGCTATCTCCATACTGACCTCTCCCCACCATATAGTCACGAGCATCGCCCTCAACATAAACAGAAGTACCCACACTTGCCCAACGGTACATCTTTTGTGCAAAACCTTTTTTAAGGCGGATACATCCATGAGAAGCAGGTTTATTGGGAACATAACCTAAATGCATAGCGATGCCACTGTTGGTCAGTCGCATCATATAGGGCATCTTGGCACCACCATTTGGCTTTGGCCATAGGTTAGACTTATGATGACGTTTCTTTTGAATGATCTTAAACTCGCCATTGGGTGTTTCTCTACCCTTCTTACCTGATGATATACGCCCTTCAAAGATAATATATCCATCTTCCAGTGCATAGGCTTTTTGTTCTGAAAGGTCAACTACAATCACTTTATATGCGACAAGTGTTGTTGATGATAACACTATAGCAAACAAAATACCAATTATTTTTTTCATTATTTTTTTCCTTCTTCAGGGTTCTTATGAGGTTACTTTATCTTTTTTATGTGAAAAATTTGTGTAGATATTTTTTATCCCGAATTATGCAATAGGATTATGAAAATAGCGTTTATGCTTGTGTTTAGGGTGTTTACAGAAAATTTGAGTTTAACCCGAAGGTTAAGCGATGATTTTCTGTGAATGCCCTAGACACAATGATATATGCTAGTTTTATGATTTCTATTGCATATTTTGGATTTACTTAATATCCACTTCAAAATACCCACATTCTACCGTTGGAGTTGATGAACTACCTGCAGCAACCGTTCCAAAATCCAGCTTTACAGGGTTAACTCCATTTGCTGTTCCGTTTGCTCCATTATTGCTTGCAGATGTCACACCTAGACAATTACATGTACCAGACTGTATTTGTAAATACTGTATTGTACTGTAATCAAAGTTTGAATTTAAATCATCTTCGACAATCACATTATCCGCTGCACTTGCACCTGTATTACTCACTTCAAAAGCATAACGAATAGTTGCACCAGGTATTCTTTTGGGATTAGTAGTGATATTAACAGGATCATTTATGACACATGAAGATTTAGTGATTTGAACACTAGGAGGTATATAATATAAGATATCTTTTGTTTGATCAATAGCACTATCATAAGAGTGCTGATCATAATGTGTTCCATCCTCTTGTACACCTATGGTTGCACCATTATTGGCATAATCAGTACAACCACCACCACACAAGGTTCCATCAGCATCACTTGTTGAATCATATCTAAAACGAATTGATCCATTAGCATATAAGACTACCTGAAAGCTATAACTACTACTTCCTCCATTATCACTATAGTGAGGTACTTCTTCCCATGAAATCACAAAACGCTCATTAGCCCCACCAGAATCAAGCCTACCATACCTGATATTACCTCCTCCTTCTGGGTTCATATCATCCCAATAAGGAAATATACTTACATCTCGATAAGGTATTTGTTCATTATCATAAGAAAAATCACCATTTCTACCAAAAGTTAATGCTCCATTGGTGCTCACTCTAAGCCTTTTATATGTAGTTCCGTTAAATGGAAAATCAAATCCTATTCTGAGACGTATATCATCATCATCTTCTGGATTATTCCATATAGTTGGAGCCGTATCAAATGCTGTTTCAGGAACTATAGATTTAGATAGATACTGTAAAGGAGCAGCAATTATACCAATAGGTAAACAGAGAAACCATACAAGAATCAATAGGTTTTTTTTATTTACCACGACATCAACCTCACAATATCTTTCAAACTCTGTTGGTCAAATTTCATCCTAAACTGAGCATAAGGGCCTTCTATACGGTAAGTTTGGAGTGAGAAATCTCTGTCTTCAAATCCTTCCCAATTATATCCTAGAGTAAGGAGCATATTATCAAAGAGGTTGTATCCTGTATAGAGTCCAAAGCCATAGTCCCAGTTGTCTGCACTTTGAGCATAAAGGACAGAAGCTTGTGCACCCATTTCCCATTTTCCTGTTATATCATATCTTATATCTACTCCAAAAAGTTGTGTAATACCTTTATGTTCATACTCTTCTACCGTATCGACTACGTACTTGATGCCGTGTTGCAATGAAACTTCCATATCAACACTAGGAGTATAGTTAAAGTTTAAATTATTGATAACCTTTTGAGTTGTCGTATCATTCTCCAGTTGATCGTTTTTTGTATAAATATAGTCTAACTTCTCTAGCACTATCCAGTTTGTCTGTTCAGGCCTATAGGCAAGGGAGAAGCGAAGATCAGCATCTTTTTGACTTTTAAAATCATCATACACTTTATTATACCCTGCACTTAAAGCTAAGGCTAAAGCATCATTTGCTTGTGTATAAACACCTGCTGTAAAATTATATTTATTCTCTTTTTGACCATTTCTATACTCACCATTGATCAAAGCAGTCCATGTATCAGTGTGGTAATTTACTCCTAAACGATATGCATCAAACGTATCATTTTCTCCTGTAAGATTACCATCAAGAAGTTCACCTCTTTCATACCCTACATTAAAACTCCAGTTTTTGTTGAACTGATACGTTTGTAGCATACCCAGTGTATTGTAAATACGTGTAGTATCATTAGTAAATTCACTTACCGTAGTGTTTTCAAAAGTCATACCAGACCACGGACGGTAACGCATACCCACACGTCCAAGCTCATGATCTTCTGTACCTTTTGCCCACTCATAGTTTGCAAACAAATTAAGGGAAGAAGTCAGTGCGTAGTCTAAACCTACCGTCGTTTTAGTTGGGAAAAGTTTATCTTCATCTTTTCCAAAAGACTGGTCATGCATTGCCGAGAGTTTTAACCTTTGATCAAAAAATGCATATGAAGCCCCAAAAAGCATCTGATGTACTGCTTGGGTGTCTGCATGGTCTGCAAATCTATATCCAGTGTACGCTGACCACAATGTTTTATCCATCTGTGCACGGAACTCAAAGACATCTTGATCTTTACTATTGAGTAAGTCTGTATCTCGATAAGCTGAAGCTTTAAGACTTAAACGATTATCAAATGTTTTCGTTGCATCTATCCCTAATTTTCTCGTTGCACCCAAGCTGGAACTTATCTGTCCTAGTCCAAAGCTATCTTCCTGCTCACGATAGTAGGCTCGTACATGAAGCCCATTAGAGACATGCTCTACCTCTGCTAGTTTTGCATCACCATAGGTTGTGTTACCATCTTGTGTGGTTTTAGTTTTAGCATATTCCGCTTTTATGGCCGTGTTTGCCCCTACTTTGATGGTTGTATCAGCTCCATAAAGTTCACTTTGCTTTTTAGCTGTATCCTCATGAATGTAACTTCCACCTATCTCTAATGCACCTTTAAGTGTTTTGAATGCTGCTCTACCACCATAAGTATAGTGTTTACTGCCGTCACCCTCTATCTCATAATCTACCACGATAAACCTAGGGTTAAAGTTCTTATCGTTACTATAGATAGGTTCTTTGAAATACAGTGTTCCCCTATCATAATCTATCTCATAGTCTCTAAATCTTTGTAAGGTTTTCTTCTCTATTACACGCTCATTATGATAACGGTCTCTCACCTCTATAGTCACAGACTCTGAGTTTAAAATAATCGGCTTGTTTTTAAGGTGATAGAAGCCTGAAGTCCCATCTCCTCTTATCTCATCTTTCATAAAGAGTTGATCGGTGTGTGCCACAAAAGCAGTAGCCTCTATGTTTTCTCCATGATATTCACTCTTTACCCCTGTCATTCTTCGTGAATACTGTGAAAGCTCCGTATAGGTCATGTCAGTACTAAAATCGCCAAAGAGTGCAGAGAAACGCTCTTTTTCTATCTTGAGGAAAAGTTTT
This sequence comes from Sulfurovum sp., assembly GCA_004377245.1. Classification (GTDB taxonomy): domain Bacteria; phylum Campylobacterota; class Campylobacteria; order Campylobacterales; family Sulfurovaceae; genus Sulfurovum. The sequence continues at coordinate 4,543 of SOIK01000125.1, forward strand.
TTTCTACTTGCTGCTTCATAGTTTTGCACCGATCCATCGTTATACAGTGTATAGTAAGTATTTGGGTCTATTTCATCAAAGAGTTTAGAGTTCTTCGTATCTTTCCCACTGTCATATGCCATCGTAAGCAACCACTCACCTTTGATGCGTCCTTTTGCAAAGAAAGAGACTCTACCCTCTGTGACCACCTTGTCTTCAGCACCTTTTGCATCTAAAGACTCTTGGTGTCCTTTAAGCGTGTTGTAGCCCACTGTACCCTCTGCAAACCCTACCATGATCCACTCACGAAGTTGTGGTTTAAGCCATGCACGTATCACTTCATCTCTCTCTTGTATCTTGAAGTGTAGAGAAGCTGTACCTGACTGCGTCGTCGGCTGAAGCTTAATGTATGCGATACCACCAGAATGAATAGTGTATCGGTTTTCACCCGTTGCACCACCTAATGGATTTTCCTGAAGTTGGTCTAAAGCAACTTGTGACTGATATGGTGCTTCTATGCTAAATGTCCCCGTGATGCCTGCGCGAAGAGGATAGCCATCAGCATCTATGAACTTCACAGCGATCACAGGAGAGTGCTTTCCATCTGCCACAGCAAAAGAGTTTTTAGCTATGTACTCCACTTTAACAGGGGCACTAGAGACATGTAAGATACGCGTAAGGGTCTTGATAACTTGATTTTGTTTATTAAGTATCTTTACTGTAATGGTGTTAGTCTGATCGAGTAAATCCACCCCTTTATAAGTATCGATGACTGTTGAATTATTGGTATCAGTTTTTCTTCCATCATAGTTAAGCATGCTTACTTTTTGGTCATTGAGCCATACCTCAGCTTTTTGGTTTTTGTCATGTACTACAGCGATGCGTGTACTTGGGATGCTTGGAACAAACTTTTCAGGTGGCCAAAGTATCTCTGTTTTGCCTTTAAGACTGCCAAGGTGACTACGGTTATATTTTGGCATGGTTGGTACAGCTGTAGGGATGGTGTAATCATAGATATCAGCGACTTTAGTTTTGGCTCTAATAGCATTTGCATCTTGCTTCACTACGACAGTACGATTCAAACAGAAGTCAACCCTTTTGAGTGCCCCTCGACCTACATCCACAAATTGAGAAAAATCACGTCCTGCAAAACGTGCATTTTTAGCATTTTTTCCCATCTCATAGCCATCTGGAAGCATATCAACATCCATTTGTACCACATGTGTGCCTGCATCTACACCCTCTATGTGGTATTTACCGTTTTTGTCGGTCACGACATAAGTACCGTTTTCCATGTAGAGTCTTACATTCGCTACACCGTGTCCTTTTTTATTGTTCTCATAGGCACATTCATAAATCTGTCCTATAATGATACCTTTGCTTCGCATCAATTCTTCTTTGACTCTTACTGTAGCTGATGCTCTGTTAGATCTTGGAATGCCTTGACCACTCACCCATGCCTCATTGATCGCTTCACCATTTACAACACCAGCCGTGATCTCAGCAATAAAAGTAATGGTTGCGGTGCTTTTTGCTTCAACCTCAGCTATCTTGTAGTAGAGATGTTTTCCATCTTCTGAGACGCTTGGAGTGATATCTGCACCCTCTAGTTTTGAAGTACCCTTTTTATACTTCACTCCTAAAGGAAGATGGTCATCAACTACAAGATCTCTGGCTCTGCTGTTACCATCATTATGTACAGCCAGTGTGTATTGCACGATCTCACCTATGCTTACTGCATCTTTATTGACCTGTTTCCCTATCCAGACAACTGCTCTATCTCTATCTAAAGGGATATCCATTACAGGCAGAACACCTCCTCTGTGACTAAAGGTTTCCCCATAAGAGACCATCTCTTTGACTTCATAGTTGTACTGCTTGAGCTCATTTGGACTAAAGACAGAAGGGAAATAGTAGCTATTGTCAGGATCATTTACCTCTATGCGGTACTTTCCGGCAGGTGCGCTACCAAAACGAAACACTATAGAGCTATTCGCCGCTACTTTGCTATCTCCATTGTCTGTTGATCCAGCTATCTGTTTTGTACTTTTTGTCTGTGCCACAACACTGCCTGTAGAAACTTCTACCAAAGAGACTTCTATATTTGCCAAAGATATACCATCTTCAGTTGCAAATACGTGTGAGTACGGTGCTATAGTAGCCGCATCAACTTTAACACTACTATCTTGGTCTTCATAGTTTACCTCTATCTGCTCCCCTGGATCCACATGTAAACTGCCATCATGAGGAGCACTTGCTCCACTTACTGCCGGCAAGTACCCGGTAAAGACCCCACTGTTTGCACTGGTTTCAACAAGCTGTATGGTTTCTGTACCCCCTGATGGAGAAGTAATAGTTACCTGGATGACATCTCGTACTGTAGAGTCAACATTACGATCAACATCCTTTACCTCAATGATCAACAGGTCATCTATATCATAAAGTGACGCATCACTCATAATGATCGGGTTTGTTGTATCAAGCACTGTTCCATCTGGCAAGATAGGCGCCGGCATACTTTGCCATGTAGCGCTACCATCAAAACAGCTACTTTGACCTAGTGTTAAATTCTCATCTCCGCTACCGTCTGCACGAAGAAAACGTATCTGTGCCGGTGTCCCTTCTACTGTAAGGTTTACCTCGTTTGAAGTGCTGTTTTTATCTATATTATGTACAGTATAGGTTGCTTGGGCTGTATTTGAGATGATATCACCTACATTCGCAGCCATTGCAACTGTAGAAAATAGGAATACCATCCATACAACAATCATTTTTCTCACGTCATTCTGAACTTGATTCAGAATCCCCTTGGACTCTAAAGCAAACTCAGCATTGCTACTTGAGGCAAAAGCCCCCAAAACTTGGCACAACTCTCCCATTCGAGCCTTAAAGGTCGATGGGATAGTGGCTAACTTTTGTAAAGCTTTTAACATCTATACTTAATTACTGAATAGTAACTTCAATATATCCACACTCTGTAGCACCGGCTGCTACTGTAGCATAATCAAGGGTTACATTGCTTGTTCCTGCACCTCCTGTACCAGCATTTGTTTCTACTGTACCAGCTTTAGTTGCACAAGCATTTGTACCACCGTCTATACCAGCACAAGCTGCAGTTCTCACTTCAAGGTTTGCTGCACTCGTTCCATATTGAGTTGCGATCGCATCTGCTAAACTTACAACTGTTGCCGCAGCAGAACCGGTATTCGCTATTTGAATCTCATATCGAATTATTGCCCCAGGAATACGTTTAGGATTTGTACCTGCATTAACAGGGTCACTAAGTACACATGAGCTCTTAACTACAGCAAGTGCTGCAGATACTACTTTATAAGCACTATGGTCTGCATGCATACCATCATTTGCACCTTCAGTTGCACCTGCTCCATCTCCATCAGCAAATACGATCTCTTCACCCATTGCTGTATCAGCATTTGCACTATCATCTGTTGCAATAGCTGCACCTTGTCCAGCCGCACCTCCCACTGCTACCTGAGCGGTCAATGTATGATCTGAAACATCATTATTCACTTGACCTGTTGGAATATTTGAAACAATAAATACAGTTACCGCTGCATCTGGTGCAAGCTCATCAATAAATGTTGCTGTATCCGTACCTGTATCATATACACCATTGCCATTGACATCTACAAATACTTGCACAGTAGTTGCATCAAAATTATCTGTCTCACCAGCATATGGATTTCCATCATTTAGCGTTTGAGTCAGTAAAAAATCCTGTACTTTGTTACCTGTGTTGGTAACTTCAAACGTTAAAACTTGTACTGTTGCACCGGGTGTAACTGCTACTATAGTTGCATCTTGATGCGCAACTGTTAAGTCAATTTTATTATCCACGATAAAACTATCTGTATTTGATACTATAGCCGTTTGACTCACTGTACCAACTGTATAACTTAATGTTGCACTGTTATTAACCAGTGTTCCTGCAACCGTCCCTGCAGCATTTGCCCCCATAAATCCAAATAGCATTGTTGATGCCATTACCAAAATCTTTTTCATGATCTTCTCCTTGTTTTAACCTTTCGGTTTTCTCCTTGCCTTTTAAGGGGCTAAAGATAAAATAGAACTTCTCGTCATTCTCGGACTTGATCCGGGAATCTATGGCTCATTTTGAAACCATGGATCCCCAGTCAAGCTGAGGATGACGGATTATCTCATCTTTAGCCTCTCTAGGCACCTCTTGTCCTCAAAGCTTAACCCTTGAAGGGAATATTCTTCAAATATTCGCCTCAAGGGTCTTCCACTCTTACCTATGCTCTACTGCAAACGAGCCTTATATTCAACTACAGTTTTTTTACCACCTTTAAGCTTATCTACTACCCACATGATAGTTGTGTATTCAGACGCTTTAGCTCTATGTCTCTTTTTGCCTTTACCCACAAAAAGTTTTTTAGGCTTATCAAATGTCTTACCACCATCTACAGAGTAAGTCACGTTGCACTTGCTTTGACATACAGCTGTACCATTAATGTACTCCATATGCTCAGGAACAGCATTAACCACCACAAGATTTTGTGCTGTCTCTTTACCTTTATTTTTTAAAGTATTAATATACCTTACAACTGAACCAGGTACTACCTTCGCAGCTTTTACCCATTTAGCTTTCTTTTTCTTGACCACTTTCTGGTAAGACTGAGAAGATATCGTTACTTCTGCTTGTGCAGTCATTGTCATCATCGCCAAAGCGATTGCTGATACTGTTAATAATTTCTTCATAAAACTCCCCTATGAGCATAAATAATATTGAGGAAAACCTCTTAAAGTGCTACATCTAGTACTTTAAGAGACTCTCTAATATACCTTAACATCAAACTCCACAGTATGCACATCACTTTGTGTCATGTTTCCTACTGGCACCATTATGAAAGTCCCTGAAATATGTCCATTGTCACTTAAACTAACACTATCAAGTTTTATGGAATTTGTAACATAACTTGTACCTGTAGGAATAGTATCTTTCACAACTACATTATCAACACTACCACTTCCTTCAACTTTCACTTCTATCTTATAATGTATGATTGTTCCAGTAAAAAGCTTATCGCTAGAGAGCGTCGCACTTTTATCTAAGACAACATTAACCGTAGACAACTCATAAACACACAAATCACTGTCTACACCACCTCTTATACCATCTACAGCAAAGTAAGACCCTAAGTCTATAGCAGTACCTGGGATACCTGAACCACTGATAGTGGATCTAGCTTCTATACCATTGGCTGACTGACTCCCTGAAGCAAAGTTACCGCTCGGCATATCACTTACAAAAAAAAGTGTCGCATTTGTATCTGCAGTAAGATTGATATCATTGATCTGTTGATCTACAGCAGTATCAAATACGCCATTAGCGTTAGTATCGATATAAATGGAAGGATTATTGACTGTAAAGTCTGATGTGGAATTTGTTTCTTGTGTGAGGGCAAATTTATCTGTACCATTACCTATGTTACTCACTCTAAATGTCAATGCACGTTGGCTTTTGCCGCTTTGCACTATCACAGGATTACTGTCTTGACATATGATTTCAAGATCAAGTACCTGGTCAACAACATCCACTAAGGTATTACTCGTAGTATTAAAGTCAGATGTACCAACTTTATAGGTAAGTTCTGCAACGTTGACTATCTGTGTGCCTGCAGGAACACCTTTAGCCAAGAGGATATTACTTAACAGCAAAAGTGTAAATAAAATGATAATTTTAGCCAATTTAAACATTCCCTAGTCACATGTTATAGAAAGAAATATTATAAAGATACAATCTAAATTCTATGATACCCCTACCCTCTTACTTGCAACCCAGCTATCTACTAGAGACCCGCGGCTTTCCGTCCCTACCTCGCGATAAGTTTGGCTGTTTTAAACATAAATAGCATGACTATACCTAAAGTTTGTTTAAGTTTTATTTATGGTTATGTAAATAATACCAATATCTTATAAAAGGTGGATTTAGTGAGCAGTTTTTTGTTGTTTTGATCTAGGGAGATATTCCCATCAAGATGATGGGAATGGGAAAAAGTGTAAGCTTCCCCTTAAACCAAACTGGTCTAAGCAGAACAACTCTGTTCTAAATTGTACTTTTTCAAATATTCAATAGGACTCAACTTTCCTAAAAACTTATGAGGTCGATTGTAGTTATAATCATCGATCCATTCTCTAGCCATAAGTCTTACTTCATCTAACGTATCAAACAAATAAGCATTAAAGAACTCTCTCCTCATTGAACCATTAAATCGTTCAACTCTTGAATTTTGTGTTGGGCATCCAGGCTGGATAAACTTTAATTCTATAGAGTGTATATAGCACCATTGTTCCAGTTTATGAGAAATGAACTCTGAACCATTATCTACACGTATAGATTGTGGCTTTTCCTCAATAGAGATAGCTTTTTTCTTTGCATCAAATTCAACAACTCCAAACCGTTCAGGATCTTTTACCTGATAACCAAAAACTGTTGCACTCTCTTTACGAGTTGCCGTATTTTTCAAGATAGAAGTTAGCCCGTGACCATAATAAACATAATAAATATTGTCACCCAAAATCAGACATACATCGTCATCACCAATAAATTCTTCACCTAAAATAAACGCTTGAGCAAGTCCATCGGGTGAGGGTTGAACTTTGTAAGAAAATTTCATTCCCCATTGAGAACCATCACCCAATAACTCTTCAAAACGTGGAATATCATGAGGTGCAAAAATGATAAGAACCTCTTTTATCTCCGCAAGCATCAATACAGAGAGCGGATAATAAATCATCGGTTTATCATAAATTGGTAACAACTGTTTACTAATAGAGTGGGTGATCGGATAGAGCCTTGTACCACCTCCACCAGCTAAAATGATACCTTTCCTCTACAACCTCCATGTAGGACTTTCAACAATCCCCTTAATATCGATCAACACCGGTTCTGCTGTGCTGACACCTTCAAATTCACTACGTTTAAGTTCTTTAAATGCCTTGTGCCCCACAACAATGATGATGGCATCATATTTTTTATCAGCCTTAAATGGATCTGTGATGAACGTATAGTTCTGTTGTTCTACATCTTTCTTATCGATCCATGGATCGTAGGCATCGACACTACAACCATAATCACCTAGTTCATCGATGATGTCAAAGACTTTAGAGTTTCTAATGTCTGGACAGTCTTCTTTAAAAGTCAGACCAAGGACAAGTACATTTGCACCTTTGATCTTCTTGTCATGTGTGATCATCTCTTTGATGGTACGTTCGGCAATGTACTTACTCATGCCATTGTTGATCTGACGAGCACCAAGTATAAGGTTTGGTTTATAACCCATCTCTTGTGCTTTATATGTCAAGTAGTAAGGGTCTACACCTATGCAATAGCCTCCTACAAGACCAGGAGTGAGTTTAATGAAGTTCCATTTGGCGCGGCAGCTTCTATGACTTCGTTAGTATCGATACCCATGGTATCGAAAATGAGGGCTAGTTCGTTAATAAGAGCGATGTTGACATCTTTTTGGGTATTTTCGATGACTTTCGAAGCCTCTGCTACTTTGATGGAAGAAGCCAGATGCGTCCCTGCGGTGATGATACTTTTATAAAGGTTATCCACCATAGTAGCAATTTCCGGTGTAGAGCCCGCAGTGACTTTCAAGATCTTCGTAACGGTATGTTCTTTGTCTCCCGGGTTGATACGCTCTGGTGAGTAGCCACAGTAAAAATCTTCATTAAACTTCAAACCACTCATCTCTTCAAGTACAGGTACACAGACTTCTTCAGTCACGCCCGGGTAGACCGTAGACTCGTAGATGACGATGTCATCTTTTTTGAGTACTTTACCGACTGACTCGGAAGATTTGATAAGCGGAGTAAGGTCAGGACGGTTGGATCTATCTATAGGGGTAGGTACAGTAACGATATAGACATTGTAATCTGCGATCTCATTCAGATCTGCGGTAAATACCATACCGTTTGCCAATGACTCTTTAACCTGCGCTTCACTAAGTTCCAACGTACGGTCGATACCACTGTTCAGCTCATCGATACACCACTGGGCGATATCGAATCCTACTACCTCATATTTTACTGAAAAAGCATGTGCCAAAGGCAAACCAACGTAACCAAGTCCGATAACCGCTATTTTAGTATCCACTATAAAACACCCCTGATCTATAATTCTTTATATTATATCTAACTAAGAGTTTAGGGTTAAGTGGATAGTGGATAGTGGATAGTGGATAGTGGATAGATTTTGACATAGTCCTTTGGACTTGTCAAGACTCTTGACAAGTCCAAAGGACTATGTCAAGAGTCTTGTGTCATTTTCTCCAACTCAAATATGATAAAATCTAAGTGCTTATTTTCATCTATCATTGCATCACATAAATATCGAATAGAAATAGTTCATACACTCTATCAGACATATATTAACTCATCTTTGATTCTTTTTTTTATAAATAGTCTGATGGCATCAAAAAGTCCCAAATCTACCTCTGTATCCAAATATTCTGATAAAAAGTTTTTACCCTTATAAGGGTAAAAGCATTTTTTTCTTCATCTTTATGACGACTATATCTATGTCACTCTTTTGATGCGCTTCATCTTTTGCATAACTACCAAACAGTGCAATTTTTTCAATACCAAACTTTTCTCTTAGTTCATACTGTATGCTTTGCAATTTGGATAATAATTCTATTTTTGTCATATTTTATTTTACGCTGAATTCAAACAGCTACCATAAAATTAACGGAAAGCTAGACTTAATGCAAAAATTGATTTATTTATCATAATTAAGCTTCTTCTCCCATGCTAAAGTTGTTTGACAAATCACTTCCAGATCATCATACTTTGGTTTCCAGTTTGTAGCGTTTTTGATCTTCGTATTATCAGAAATGAGGATAGCCGGATCACCTGCACGTCGTTCTTTTATCTCGACAGTAAAGTCTACACCACTCACTTTTTTCATGGTATCGATCACCTCTTTGACGGAGAATCCTCGACTGTAACCTACATTGAAAACATCACTTTCATTCTTTTCAAGATAGTGCAATGCTTCAATATGTGCTTGGGCCAAATCTACTACATGTATATAATCACGGATGCCTGTACCATCAGGGGTAGGATAATCCTCTCCAAAGATATACATTTTATCACGTTTTCCTGTGGCAGCCTCAGCAGCTACTTTGATGAGAAGAGTGGCATTTTTAGTTGACTGACCAATGCGACCATCTGGGTCACTTCCTGCTACATTAAAATATCGTAATGCCACGTATTTAAACTCAGGGTATGCAAAAGCCGTATCTTGAAGGACACGTTCACTCATAAGTTTACTCATGCCATAAGGGTTGATAGGCTCAGTTGGGTCACTCTCTTTAAGCCCTGTTTCTAAATTGACGATAGTTGGGTCAGGTTCTCCATAGGTTGCGGCAGTAGAAGAAAAGATACATTTCTTTACCCCATTTTGTGTAGCACATTTAATAAGATTGGCAGTGTTTGCAGTGTTATTAAGGTAGTATTTGAGAGGATTCTCTACACTTTCCGGTACCACAAGAGAAGCGGCAAAATGGATAATGGCATCAAAATTGGTTTGAGTCATTATCATTTCGATCTTATCAAAATTAGAAAGATCTTCTTGAATAAAATTCAGGGTTTTGTTATTTTCTTTTGCAATAGTGGTGAGTGTATCAATCGTTTCCTGAAATCCTGTGACAAGATTGTCCAGAATAGTGATCTCATGGTCACTGTTTTCAAGTAATAATTTTACGACATGACTACCAATATACCCTGCTCCACCTGTAACTAAAATCTTCATATTCTTCCCTCAATAATATAATATATTGCATTATATCAAATGAGTGCTAAGGGTTAATGGTTGTTATGGAAATGTATCAAAGTCTTTTGATGAACTCAAGGGGTGAGATATAAATTTATAGTAAATAGCGACGTAATGAAAAAAACAATACGTCATCCTCGTGCTTGACACGGGGATCTACAATAAAACCAAAACCGTCCAAGGAGTTTGTAGGATAGCTATGGCTTATGAGCTGAAAATGTGTAACTTTTTTACAAAGTTGTAGAAAAAGTTCTATATTTTTAGAGAAAAATCTTCTTACATAAAAAGAAAATGACTGAAATTTGTGAAAACATCAGTCATTTTTTAGTGGGTTGAAGGTGTGGGACACTAGTACAGGACAGTTGGCTTAAAGTGGCTAGTCGTCACCTGACCCTAAAGTTCAAGTGTAGCATTTTCAAGTGATTTAGAGATCTCTTACTTTGAGGAAAAAGCAAAGCAATACAATATTACACTTAGATTTGATGATAATAGTAGAATGAAGATTGAAGATATAAAAAAGATTCAGTTAAGAGCCAAAAATGGAGAACTAATATATCT